>PMJC01000240.1 GCA_003157235.1 Methanosarcina sp. | reverse complement strand
TTTTCCTTAATCCCTTTTACACTGCCTAGCTTCTTCAGCATCTTTCCAGCCTCTGAGTTGTCGCTAGTTTCCAGGTATATGAAATTTCTTTACACGCACATTTTTTAACTCCCAGGACTTGCCTGAGACAATTACCTGCCCATGATCTATAATGCTTATCCTATCGCTGAAGCTGGTCAGCTTCATCCATATAATGAGCTGTCAGAAAAATAGTTGTTCCCTGTTGGTTTATATCTTTACATAATTTCATATTCTCATCTTGTCTGAAGGTCGAATCAGAGTGGAGGCTCGTCCATAAAAAGCACTGTACGGCCAGATAAACATTAAGGACGAGAAGATCGAAAAGCTAAATAAGAATATGCACAAAAAGGCTGTGAATATTCAAAGTTTAATCCAGAAAAACAGCAGGTTAAACATTAAGCTGCTGCTGGAGAAGGTAGAAAAGAAGCAAAGAAAAAAGAAATATTAGGGCTTTGAAAATTCATACTAAGAAACTTAATTTTATCAATTATTACATCAATTCTTTTGTATATTTCCCACTAACAAAAACACAATTATTTAATGTTCCCTTATCGCTGATGGTAATTTTGTAGATTTGGCCGTAGATCTCGATGGCTGGAACCCTGACGACATGATCAATGATGTCACCGTCAACATGGATTTCCCGCCCTATACTTCCCAGGTTTCAGGCTTAGGCCGACGGCTGCGAGTCCTGGTGATAACACCCTTGACAAGGCTGTCACCCTCACCGCCCTAGGTTTCGATGCCATTGTGGACGATCAAGCGACTAAGAGAACGGCTTATCTGAATACCGACGGCAGCATCAGCATACGTCTTAATCCGATCAAACTCGGTAACGTTGATAATTACTGCATAGATGTTAAAACCATGTGCTCCGAGGCCAAACGTCTCCACTGGCGCGGTGATGATGAGCTAGTCGATGAATCCCAAGTTAACGACCCCAATCCCAATAGGATCGTAGGACGTAATCGGGGCGGTAACTTCCAGCGGTCTAAGGTACCCCAGTTGTCCAGCACCATGTCGTTAACACCATAAATGGTCAACAGATCGGTGTTAGTAACGTCGTTCACCTGTGCACCGTATACGACGAAGACGGCGCCTGTGATCTGCACTACCGTTCTCGCGGCTATGCCCCAGGTCCGAAAAAGAAGACCGGGCCAGTATGCAGACTGGAGGCTTCCAAACAGCCGCTCATGTTACCACAACCTGAGATAAAGATCCCACTATCTCGAACTGGTCATCCTTACTGCCTGCTGACGGACCCGTGAGGTCGGCTATAATGAGAAAAGTCGCGTTAGCGTTCTGATTTTTCCATCTCGTGACCGTGCCTTGTAGTACCTCTACTCCGTAGCCCTGTGACACGGTTGTAGCTATCTTGTGTCAGCTTGCTCTATATATAGACGAGTATTCATGATTATGTGTCCTGAGCGCACAGCATATCGCGCTAGTATCTGCACCTGCCAGACCGCTGTCAGCCCTGCGAGTTCCAAAGTTCCTAGGTCCATTTACAGTGGTGTCGTTGAACAGAGCTCATGCGGTCGGAGATGCCTGTAGTCGCAGTGCAGTTACGTGATTGTCACTCGTGAGTCGCCTCCGTCAGCACCCCTCGGTGAACACCAAACCAGTGCAGTCGTCAGCGCCTATCAGGCTGCACCCGGCTGACAGTCGAAGAGTAGGCACTTGATTAAGCATTCCCTGTGCTACAATGTTACCGGTCTGCTCGTCGGCGAGGGCTTGTTGAAGCCGTTCGGTTGAGTTTACTGTCGTAGTAATGCATTTCATGATTTCCCTTTCTAACCAATTGAAAATGTGACATCTGATATCATAAAAGAGTATATTCCGAAACGGTAGAGTAAGCCGAAAGAGGAAACTAATCATCTATTAAACCAACTAACTTAGTCACGTCAGATGAAAGTGACTTGGAGTATAGGATTAAGAAATATAACAATTTAGAGTCAAGTGTGTTGCTGGAAAAATAACGGATGGAACAGCTCTCTACACTTTGCAAGGTAAAGTTCGATGACTTGTTTGCTAGCTGCAGAATAATTCTCATCAGATCAGAGCTTGGTAGAACCCTCCTTTTTCCAGAACCCTTACTGGGAGGGAGAAAAGTTCTGAGAGATTGGCATCTGTTAGGATATCACCTTTTTTTCCATCTCTGAAGATTTTTCCCTCTCTTATGAGAACCACACGATTTATTTCGGGAATAATATCCTGAAGATTGTGAGTGACCAGGATCACGCTTTTTCCTGAACTTGCGATTTTCCTAATGCACTCGCGGAAGCTATAAAGAGCCTTTAGGTCAAGGCTGTTTGATGGTTCATCTAAAACAAGGGCATAGGGATCATGCACAAGGGCTCTTCCGATCAGTATTCGTCTGGCTTCTCCGGTGGAGAGTTCGCATATTAACCTGTTTTCCAGATGTAAAATTTCAAGGAATTCTAAAATTTCTCTGGCTCTGTTTTCCATTTCAGGAGTAACGTCATGATTATAATAAATTCCTATACTGCTGAAAAATCCAGAGAGTATTACATCCAAAACGTTAATCTGACGGCAATATGTCTGCTGAATATCTCCAGAGACTATTCCCAATAATTTTCTGAGCTCAAAAACATTCCAGATATCTTTGCCCATTATCTTTAGAATAAACTCGTCTGTTGATGCAAGAGGATGGTATTCCTTTGTAAAAGTTTTGATAAGAGAGGATTTTCCAGAGCCATTTGGCCCTATAATTGCAACATGCTCTCCCTCTTCAATAGAGATTGATACTGAATCGAGGATCTTTTTCCCACACCTGACAACAGTTACGTTTTTTAATTCAAGTAGGAAAGGAGAATTGTTCCTCCTTGAGTAGTGCATTTTCTGAACCATTTTTATCATCTATTCTAGAAGCTAGTCTAAGGTGATTCCAGTTTTTCAAAAGATTTAGTTGATGTATAATTGCCAGTCGTTTTATAAGCTTTTCTAGAGTCATAGCAATTAAATTCAGTACTTCACTAAAATCTTATAACTATCTGAATTTTTGAGGTGATATAGCTCGTTTTCAGAATATATAACAGGTATGGCTAAAAAGAAATACTATGCTACCATAGATACTTTGATAATTTTGTAATACATCATGGGCGTTAAAATGATATATATGACCACTAAATAGGGTGAAAAAAATTTAAATTAAGGGAGATATCTATGAGTTCCAAAGATGATCTTAAAGCTGCATTTACTGGCGAATCAATGGCAAACAGGACATACTTGGCCTTTGCGAAAAGAGCCGATGAAGAAGGGTATCATCAGATAGCTAAACTATTTAGAGCTGCTGCTGCTGCGGAAACTGTCCACGCTTTCAATCATTTTCAGCGTATGGGTGGGATTGGAACTACAATGGACAACTTGAAAGATGCCATTAACGGTGAGACATACGAATTTACAAAAATGTATCCCAAATTTATAGAGGAGGCAAAGGAAGAAGGGGATAATAGAGCTCTTTGGAGCTTTGAGGTAGCAAATAAAGTAGAAAAGATTCATGCTGGATTATACGAAAAAGCCCTGGATGAAATTCGAAAGAATGAAGAAGTTGATTACTACGTCTGCAGTATCTGCGGATATACTAAGGAAGGTGAACCTCATGGGAAATGTCCAATTTGTGGGGCACCTGCACCAAAATTCGAAAAAATTGACTGAAAACCGTGCTAAGACAACAATATTTCTGACTTTCAGCAAAATATTTGAGAGCTAGCAGATGAAGAAAAGTTCTCCATTTACTTTTTCTCTATTATATTTTTTATAGAACTATTATTTATTTTCTATATTCAAACAATTTAAATTGAGATTAAGTTGTCTGCATATATTCTATAGTCTTCGTATCACAAGTCTGTTTTATGATATTTCATTCTTAGGGCAGAGCTATTCTAAAAAAGAAAGTAATATTATTACTGTCAGCTCCATTTCTCCCTTTTTGATACTCGTGAAAATCTTAATGTTATTCATCTTCA
This sequence comes from Methanosarcina sp., assembly GCA_003157235.1. GTDB lineage: Archaea > Halobacteriota > Methanosarcinia > Methanosarcinales > Methanosarcinaceae > Methanosarcina. Next base: position 6,548 of record PMJC01000240.1, on the reverse strand, counting down.
TCAGGTTTTTCCGCAGAATTGCGTTTAGGATCATTATAACTCAATGTGCCACATTATAAAATATTGTCTGGATCAGAGTAACGTAGAGTCAGATATTTTATTACAAAGATAATCCATGTGCTAGGGTTGCTAATCCAGGCCAAAGCGATAGTTTCAGATCCTACTGTCGTAAAAATTTATGTATTTGAATTATATCCCTTATACCAATGTTTTAACTCAAGCCTTCCCCCCATTTCTACTAACGGAGTTTTTGCCTTCATACATGGAGACAACCAAAATATTTTAACTTCAATTCTTTCCTCATGTCTATAAATTTTTTTGTAAATATTTTCCTAGAGTCTTTTATTTACTATATAGATCTCTAATGAGTGCCCAGCCAATTAATCTCACTTTTGGTGTTTTGCTTCATATGATGTAAATTCCTCTTAGAAAAACCCATTTCCACAAGAGAATGCGAATTTCATGGAAATAGACCCTAGAAACTCCATGATTCAATTTGTCCACAACCTTTTGATTGTGGAAAGGAAGTTACAAAAAAATAAGATGGGAAGTAATTTTGTTTGTTTAAGCCTGTAATCCGAAGAATTTGGTGTTTATTTAGGTAGTCTTAAAAAATGTAAAGATATTTATCAAAATCCTCTAAGAAATCACATCATTTTAGTGAATATATTTAGATTATAGCAATATGAGAACTAATATAGTATTAAAAATATATAATAATAGGAAATTGATATTGAAATATGATTATAAATAGAATAGCAATAATATTTAGGTTAATATCTAGCGAAAAATTAGATGATATATTAATGAATACCAAATGATAAAGTAACTAATCCAGAAAACAGCATTATGGGGTTAAATATATCCCATCCAAAGTCTGTGAAATTTATTAATTTATGCCCCCAGTATGCAGGCCTCTGCACCTATTCCAAAAGTTTTCCCTGCAAACCTAAGCCTTCAATAATGTATTNNGTGAAATTTTTTGAAACTTCTAAATAAATATTCATTAAGGTCACAAAATAATGCGAAAGGATAAAAATGCATTCGAAAAAGCATTTACTTTCCCGAAAAAAATGAATGACAAACAATTTTTTTGACGTTGGCCGGATGACCTAAATGACCGGAAAGAAAGTTCCCTCAGACCTCTTGATCGTTATTGTGCTCGTGCTTCTCACAGATATCTTCGTGCTCACGCCCGAATTAAGTGAAACTGTAATTAGAAATATACTTGGCGTACCACTCGTGCTTTTCCTACCAGGTTATTCTCTTATCGCAGCAGTCTTTCCCGTAAATTGCGACATTGACGGAATCGAGAGGATAGCTCTTTCATTTGGGCTGAGCATTGCAGTAGTACCCCTGATAGGGCTTGGCCTTAATTTCACCCCCTGGGGAATAAGGCTCCTACCAATCCTCATAAGCCTTTCAGTTTTCACCTTTGTCATGTGCGAGATTGCATACCTGCGGCGGGCAAAACTTTCGGAAAGCGACGCTTTTAAAGTACCCTTTAGGAAAATGGTACTTTCTCTTAGAGCCGAGATCCTGGAAAAGCCAAAACTAGATAAAGCACTTACAGTTTTTATGATCATCTCAATTCTCCTATCTGTCACAACTCTTGTATATATAATTCTAATCCCAAAGGAAGGAGAACATTTCACCGAGTTCTATATTCTCGGGCCTGAAGGAAAAGCCGACAACTACACCACAAAGTATGTTGTCGGGGAAAAAGGTACTGTGATAGTTGGAATAATAAACCATGAGTATAGGCCTATGAACTATACAATGGAGATAAAACTTAAAAATAAATCTCTACCCCTTCCGAAAAATCAGAAAAAAATCAGTCTTGCTAATAATGAGATATGGAAAGAACCAGTTACGTTTACACCTTCCGAGGGAAAGAATATGAAGCTTGAGTTCCTGCTTTTCAACGAAACCGACCGAATTATGCCCTACAGAGATTTGCATCTCTGGATAGATGTAGACACAAAAAAGGCAAATGAGGATTTAGATATTCAGAAATCTAAATGAAAAAAATTATCGAAATTTTTGACAAACCCCAATTTTTGGCTTGCTATTTACAAATTCTGAATAAGCAATTTATTGGAAATCTAAGGTTTATCAAATTTTTATTATGGCTAACTTTCAGCTGGCTTGAATTAATATGATTACAAAGCTGGATTTTCCTGAAGTTTGCATATTTCTTTGTTTGAAATTACCTTAATTTCCAGACTTATCTGAAATTTTTGCTATAAGACCCACTTTAGACTTGCACTGATAGATTATCACACACACTTAGTCGAAGTACTCTCTCTCAAAGCTTTAACTTCAGACAGGTGTTCTATGCAAAAAGCTCTACTACAGTATCCAAATGAGTTATATTCAAAGTAAAGGTTGTCAATTGCATTTATAGCCGAATTTTAACAATTGAGTAAAAAGAAATTTTTTTGTTTCTATTAATTTGGTTCAATGAGTACAAACACAAAATAGAAACATTCCCTACAATTCCCAACAAAATATATGCGTTCCTATCTAATCTATTCTTGATATTCAATTTTTTCATGAAAATTTTAATTTTGTGAAATTTTTAGCAAGCATAAAGAAAGGTTTTTGGATCTCAATAAATTATTGATGGGTTTGGTGAGATATGAGCTCATTGATAATCTTAGCATAAAGGAAACTGGCCGATGGTTAAATCAGGAAGAAATTATCAACATCTTAAACCTTGAAAGATTGTACGAAAGAGTCCATTCTCTAACTCTTGAAATATTTTGTAGTAACAAGGAATAAATCTCTCTGATATCCTTAGCAGTCTACTTATGGGTGTAATTTTGAAAATCCTGATCTAAATTTGGACTGGAAAATGCAGTTCTTCATAGCACTAGATATGTCTTGATAAGCATATCTATAATAAAGATCATAGACATGATAAGTTATGGATAACAATTGGAGTTAGTTAATCCAAGAAATCCCTAAATACAACTATTGGAGTTACAGTGAATAGAGGCAGCTTTTTTGATTTGTAACGTTTTTCTGACACTTGTAATCAGGTAAAAAATAACATGAGGAAGGCTCTCTCATTGTTTTTGACAAAGAAGCTCGTACATCAAACTGTATTCGACTTTTACAAAAAGAGAAAATGAAGTAACCAACTCCATGAAATTGAATGCCATTGATAATAAAATTATCATAAAATTTAACAAGGAAAAAACTGGACATTATAAATCTCGAAAAGTTATTATATTTGATAAAAATCGTCAAACTAATTAGCATCCGACATTTCGTAGATGTATAAAGCTGCATGATTTGCTTGCCTATTTGGCTACAATAACAAATATTCCGCAGATATATACATATATGAAATTTGTTTCCCGCTTAGCCACTATTATTCATCGAAAGTTAGATTAATTTTTAAACTATGTTATTTTGAGAAAATTTATAACGTTTTTGTTTGCATCTATGAAAAGTGGGATTCAAAGATATATGTTATGTTTTTAAGTGGGAAGTGTAAATTATGATATTGAGCTCAGAGAAAGTGTAAATTTCAGCTTTGAATTCGGTTTTTTTTCAAGATCAAATGTTTATTTTGACAATTTATCTCTATTTTGCATATCCCTTTTTTATCTTCAGCTTCTTTACTTCAAGCTTTTATTTTCGAATCTTTTTGTTTTCTGCCTTCTAGGTTCTTTTTTATGGCTGCAGCTGCGGTTTTAGGAGATTCAGTTTCCCAGAGTTTTCTGACCTTTGCACTCTTAAGGGCTGGTATTAAGGCATCTATTTTTGCCTGCACGGCTGCAAGTATCTCTTCGTTAATGCTTGGGTATTCTATACCCATAAATTTCTGGCCTTTAAGTATATAGATTTTCCGGAATACTGATCTATCCACTCCTTTTCGAACTCCTGTTTTAAGGGACTCAATTGCATCTCTCCACTGGGTAGCCCAGGGAGTATCCGGAATATCTGTGTGGTGAACATCGGATCTGTCCACTTTGATAGCTGTCAGATGGCAGGCTTTTACGCAAGCTCCACAGTAAGTACAAAAATCTTCAACAAAAGCAATTTTTCGCAGATCTTCTGGGTCCTTTGGCACGTACCAGAGTTTAGAGGGACAGACATTAAAGCAGCCATGACAACCCTGGGGGTCACATTCATCCAAGTTAACAGATATAAGGTTCAGTGTTCCTTCCATAGGTTTTTGTAGCTCTACTGCATCATAAGGGCATACAACCTTGCACCGACCACATTGTGTACACTTAACCTTGTCCACCTTAATTTTTCCTTCAACTTTAGGAGCCTCAACGGAACGCTCACCTTTGACTTTTATAGCTTCTTCCGGACAAATGTCCTGGCAGAGTACACAGTAGTCGCATTTATCCTCATCCACAAGGATCTGTTCGAAAGGCAAAGGGTTCTCAGGCGTAGGTTCGCGCTCTAGCATGATAACAGCATCGCAGAAACGGGCACATATTCCGCAGAAATTGCATTTATCAGTGTTAATTACTATCTCTCCTTTTGCCCCTTCTTTAAAAGACGCAATTTCTTCTTTTTTCGGGAAGGTAAACTCGACTTCGATTGCATCCTGAGGACAAGCTCCTTCACATAAAGCACAGGGAAGGCATTTTTCGTTTATATTAACGTATGCATCGTACTTTGGATACTGTTTCTCATCCGGAACCTCTCCTACAGCATCAAAGGTGATGGCATGCACAGGGCAGAGATTTGCGCACATCCTGCAGAAGGTGCACTTCTCAAGGTCCATAATAACCGGAGGAGCGTCAAGCCCGGTTGCAATTTCATGCACTGGTCCGAGTTCAAGGGCTTTTGTTGGGCACACTTCTACGCAGATTCCACAGCCGTTGCATCGCTTGTAATCGTAATCCAAAGTCTTTATGGACTTTTCTGTTACCTGGTTATAGCAAAAATGTGTACCCTGTAGGTCCATGCTATTTGTAACAGTAATTTTTTCCTGGTGTCCACCCTCGTTGTTTTCGGGCACTACATATTCCAATCCCTCAGATTCAAGCTCCTTTGCTTCAACTTCTTCGGGTTTGTAGCCCCAAGCTTCAGATTTTTCATTTTCATTTTTTCCTTTTTTGGACTCTTCAGTTTCGATTTTTCTGGGTCCGCAGCATCCATCACGTTTGTGAACCTTTTGTTCGTCGTATTCTTCGTTCACTGTGCCACTTCCTCAGATGTAGATATTGGTTCGTCCTTCTGGAGTTCAGTCCCTATTGACCCAATTTCTTTGAGTTCTTCTACAAACTCGATTATAGTGCTTGCGAAACGTTCCCCCTCTGCAGCTGAGATCCAGAGGGTTCTGAGCCTTCTAGGATCAAGCCCTATTTCTGTTAGAATTTCTTTCAGGACGTCCAAACGATGCTTTGCATCAAAATTACCGTAGATGTAATGACATTCATCCAACCTGCAACCTGCAACAAGTACCCCATCCGCTCCGCCTTTGAAAGCTTCAAGCACAAATTCCGGGCTTACCCTTGCGGAACACATTGTTCGGATTATTCTGATATTTGTTGGATAACTGAGCCTGGACATCCCGGCAAGGTCTGCACAAGCATAACTGCACCAGTTGCATAGAAATGCCACAATAAAAGGGCTCTGGGACTTATTCGCAGTTGCCTCCCGAACCTGGGCTAGAATCTGTTCGTTTTCGAAGTTTCTCATCTGAATTGCCCCTACAGGACAAGCGGCACTGCAATCTCCGCAACCATGACATGAGATCTCGTCTACTATAGCTTTTTTGTCTTCAATGCTAATTTTTCCGAACTTGCAAACTTCCACACAGGTCTTGCATCCGATACATTTATCGGGATCAACATGAGCTCCCATTGGATCTGCTTCAAGTTCGCCTGTTCCAAGCAACTGCATAACTTTGGAAGCGCATGCACTGCCTTGAGCAATCGAAACCTGAATTTCCTTGGGTCCAGATGCGCAGCCTGCCAAGAAAACCCCACTAACAGGCGCATCAACAGGACGCATTTTAGGATGTGCGCTTGCAAAGAATCTATCCTGACGCCGTGAAAGGTTTAACATTCTTCCTATGCCTTCTGCGGATTTGCTTGGTTCATAACCTGTTGAAAGTACAACAAGATCATAGGCTTCTTCCTCGGGCCGGCATTCCAGGGTATTTTCATAACGGATTACAGGCTTACCATCTTCTCCTACGTAAATTTCGGCAACCTTCCCGCGGATGAAGTCCACGCCCATTTCTTGAGTCTTTACATAATATTCTTCATACATTTCCCCAGCAGCCCTTATATCTATATAATGAATTGTGATATCCGTATCAGGGTAGCGTTCCTTGATCATTTGGGCGTTCTTGAGTGCTGCCATGCAGCAGACCCTTGAACAATATTCGTTTCCAACGGTTTTGTCCCTAGATCCCACACACTGAATGAATGCCACTCTTTTTGGAGGCTTGCAAGTCGAAGGCACGAGCACTCTTCCACCTGTAGGTCCTGAAGAGTTCAGCATGCTCTCAAGCTGCATATTTGTTATAACATCCGGATACCTTCCAAACCCATATTCTTTTTTCCTGG
>PMJC01000228.1:5024-8274 GCA_003157235.1 Methanosarcina sp. | reverse complement strand
TGCACAATATTTAAAATAATCAAAGATCCCGAAAATGATAGAAAGATCTCAAATTAATTGAGAGTATTTCGATAAATCCCAAATTTTAACTGATTGTTTACAACGCATATATAAGCAATTTGTTGAAATTGGAGGTTTATCGAAACTATGATTCTAAGCCCCTACTAGAAACGTTTTAAAACATTACAAAAGAGTAATATCTAACCACACTATAAACTTCAACCGGAACCATGAGAACAAGAGTCAGCAAGTATATTAGAGGATGATACTTTTGTAGAATAGCTGACTGAATTATCAATAGCTATTACAAAAGGGCTTTGATATCGAAAAGTGATAAAACCATATGTTTTTCAGATTATTTTTGCATTTATTGCGGATGTAATCGGTAAAAACTTGTACATTCCTATTATTAATGAAATAATCGAGTTATCAAAAACATGGGGAAAAAAATTGAGATTTGTACTTGATTTTGTACTTAAAATATGTAACTTCTATAGTATTAAGCCTTCAATTTTATAAATAGTTTATTTAACTATATGGTTTATTGTACTTGATTCTATACAGCAAATGTATGAATCTATTATAATTAAACATAAATATCGTTGCTAAGTACAGTTTCTCGTGGAATTTTATGGTGTTGTTACATATAAAAATCTAGAGTTAATGATAGATATCTCAGATTAGGTAGGTAAACAAAACTAGGTCTGGTCCATGATTTCTTGAAAACAGTAAGCATAAGGGCCGATTTGCGTATTTGATTAAATGCAGGAGTAATACTTATTTTTTAAAATCTATTAATAACTAATTGATAAAACTTGATTTTTTAAGTGTTACTCGAATTTTGAGGGTTTATATGAGCTGGGGATACATAGTAAATTTGGTTACCAGAACAATAAAGAAATGGCTGAAAGATGATTCAATAACTTATAGTGCTGCTCTGGCATTTTATTTTTTATTAAGTCTTCCTGCTCTTCTGTTATTTTCAGTATCCTTGGGAAGTATTTTTTTAATGTCAACAAATATTCAAGATATGCTACTAAGTTACCTGCAAGGGGTTGTCGATGAAAGTGTCATCAACATTATAATTGTATTTTTCGAACATATTCCGAAGATAGATTCCCTATCTATAAGTGTATTAGTTAGTCTTCTAGTACTTCTCTGGAGTGCAAGCAATGTTTTCAGACAATTGAAAACTTTCCTTGAGAAAGTTTGGGATATCAAACCTACTGAATCCAATAACATTAAAGAATTCATAAGGAATGCGATAGTATCCTCGGTCATAGTCCTATTTTTTGGAGGGCTGCTCATATTAAGCATAATTACCGAGAGTGTTGTTTATATGAGTTCAAATTTGCTCCACAGACTTTTACCTTTCTCGCCTATCTTTGCTGATTATGCGAGTTCCATAGCTAGTTTTCTTATTCTTGTGTTGTTCTTCATTCTTGCATATAAAATACTCCCAGATTCAAGTCTTGATTTCAAGTCTATACTTGTAGGGTCATTTATAACAGTAATTCTTATAACAATAGGCAAATACGCTGTTATACTTTTTTTAGCATATAGTAATCCTATAAGCGTCTATGGAGCAATAGGATCCACTATAGGTTTATTCCTTCTAATTTTTTATTCATCAATTATGATTACAATTGGTGCAGAGTTCACAAAGGTTTATTCAGAATTTTAAATTCTTGCTTCTATGAAGAACTGCCTGAGTTTTTAATCTATTATTCTAAGTCTTTTTAATTTTTTCTGGTTCTTCTCCAACTTCCAAGGACTCAAAGGAGCAAATTTTGAGTATGATATCAGCTCAATGATAACTATAATGGACAATCTCTAAGGATTCATTACAAAATAACTTAAGTAACACGTAATTATTTGGGAAAAATCAATGAAGATACTTATTAAAATAACTAAATACAGTGTGAAAATGCTCACTGAATGTCAAGTATGACTGGAAGCTGTTCTAATTCTCGTCGCTTTTTGATAGTAGTAGCATTAATTGTGTTCATTGTATGTATGATGCGGCATCGATAAAGTAGAGTTACTCATGCACAAAAAGGTGAAAAATTCTTATCTAGAAAACTTTTTTACCTAAAAACTCATTTTCAAGTTTCATCAGTTCTGACCTTTGCCACCATTTCAACCGGTAGGACAAATATTTTCCCATCACCTAACTTTCCTGTCCGGCCAGCAGCTAGTATTGTCGAGATAATGGTATCGACATCTTGATCTTTTACCACCATCTCGAGCATGACCTTAGGCAGTGTATCAACTTCAACTTTATTTCCTCTGTGCTCAAGGGTTATACCTTTCTGTTCCCCTCTTCCAGTTATCTCAAAAATGCTCATAGCAATAAAATCCTTCTCTTCAAGCGTTTTTTTTACATTATCCATTCTCTCTGCCCATATTATTGCCTGGATCATCTTCATACAATCATCTTATCTTTACTTAATCATCATATATATCAAAGAACGTTATTTTCAGTTATAAGTCTGAGTATAGATCGGCAGGATATGATATTACAAACTTATTTTACGCATAAAGTAACTCTGCTGATATCGTCTACTTAATTCAAAAAGTTACATCTTCTCGTTTTTTCAGAAGAATAGCTAGCATGTGGGATTTGCAAGTTGAACTGCTAAAATCATGGTAAAATCATTAATTATGATATTTTTTAGTATCTCTGAGATCGCTAAAATTTGGCATTATAGTCCTCAAGTAAAAATTAACATGTCTAAAACTTAAAAAATATATCCATCACTAAGTAGTATATCTCTTAAATGTGGAAGTTTACATTCAAAAATATATCTTCCTATGAAAAAATTTGGTCAGCCTGGAACGAAATGTTATATATCCATCTCAAGTGGCCCACCTTTTTGATAAAAATACCCTGCACTGACAAGAGTATCAATCATATAGTGTTCAGTTTCCTTGATCGGCGAGGAAGTCCGACCAAATTTGAAATGTTTTAATTTTACATTCCTATTTTCTCAATACATTTCCCTGCTAATCAGCAGTTAATTTAATATTCAGAAAACTTTTTTGTGGTTGAAGTCGCGAATTTTTTTGATACCTTCCTGGCTTGTATGCTTAAAATTAAATTCTCCAACCTTCAATTCTCGTTACGGATATGAAATATTTAAGCTGTACAAAATCGGTTGTTTCACAGATTGCTATGAGCTATAAATCAATAATTTATATGTTATGCAAAAAAATTGCTAACTCTTATGTAGAATTTATTTACTCAACA
>PMJC01000228.1:0-5017 GCA_003157235.1 Methanosarcina sp. | reverse complement strand
AGTTCGAATCTCAGCGGGCCCATCCATTTTCTTTTTGGATTTTAAGTGTTTATAGAGCTCCTGTTCTAATGCGTCAACTCTTGCTTCAATGTCGGATTCTATTTCTGGTTGTACAACTCTAAGTTTGCCATAAAATTCTTTATAAAGGGAGAATACATAAACAGGTTTACTTTTCCACTTCTGGGTTGTCTTTCAATATCTAACTGTTTACACTTGCTGACTCCTCATGAAAGAGACAGTAATCGACCTAGAAAACCTTATTTTAGCCATCAGGTCGAGAAAAATCAATTTTGAGTAAAAAGCTTAAGTAAAATAAAGTAAACATTAGACGAGATTTCATGACTGAGTTTGAACATATGCTTGTAAACTCTTTTAATGCATACATTGCAGAAAATGAAATAAAAGCTGTCTCCTACAGGCTTAAACAACACAGGTTTACTCCCCAGTTTCTTGATGTGCTTGTTGATTCTCTAAATCCCGACTTATACCTGGGAATTGAGTGCAAAAGTATCTCCGTGGATAAAGGGGCAAATGCACTTTACTTCTCACAACACTTTAATGTGGACAAAAAAGGAATTCATCAGATAGAAAGGATTTCAAATTACCTAAATAAATCAGGAAGACGGGGATTCCTTGCGGTGGAACTTCGCCTTGGGACAGGACATAGTAGGGAAGCACATATGATCCCCTGGGAAGAACTGAAGAAAAAATATCTTACTCAGAACCTCAAATTCACATTACAGGAAATTCGGAATTTTCCGGAAATCAAAAGAGATGGAAAAGATTACAGAATCAATCCAAGTAACTGGGACTATAAGCAAAACTGAGAAAAAGAAGATAATCTGGGACAAATAAAAATCTTGGAGAAATAATGTCTGTGGCAATGAACGCACTTAAGAAAGAAGCAGTTAAGTGTGCTGATGAAATCAAAAAACAGAGATCAATCCATGTTGTATCCCATATTGATGCTGATGGGCTGACTTCTGCGGGAATTATCTGTACAGCCCTTGAGCGGGGAAAGTTCGAATATACGACACGTTTCGTAAAGCAACTTGATGAAAGGGTTCTTGATGCTATAGCCGATGAAAATCATGAAACTGTTATTTTTACTGATTTAGGAAGTGGGATGTGCGAATTGATAAAATCTCGCGGGATCAATGCTATAATATCAGACCACCATCAGCCTCAGGGAAATATTAAATTTCACCTCAATCCCCACCTTTTTGGAGCAAACGGCTCCTATGAACTAAGTGGCTCGGGAAGTACCTATCTTCTAGGTTTGGCCCTTGGAAAGAATAATGATCTATCGCCTCTCGCCATAGTAGGAGCAGTGGGGGACATGCAGCATCTAAAAATGGGGCATCTTATTGGGATTAACAGAGAGATTCTGGAAGCAGGAGTAAAAATAAATATCCTCCAATTTAAAAAAGATCTGACACTCTTCGGAAAGCAAACCCGCCCAATTTATAAATTGTTTCAGTACNNTCAGATCCTTATCTTCCGGGACTTACAGGTAACGAAGAAGCCTGCATTGAATTTCTTCATTCTCTCAACATTCGTTTCAGCAAGGATGAACGCTGGAGGCTCTGGATTGACCTTGAAACCCCGGAAAAACAAAAAATTGTTTCAGGACTTATTCAGTACTGCCTCAAATCGGGGATACCTTCATACAAGATAGAGCGCTTGATAGGTGAAGTTTACGTTCTTCTTAAAGAAAGAGAAGGAACAGAGATGAGGGATGCTTCAGAATTTTCGACCCTTCTAAATGCTACTGCACGCTACGACCATGCGGGAATCGGACTTTCAGTGTGCATGGGAAATAGAGAGAAAGCGTATGAATTTGCCCGAGAATTGCTTGCCGAACATAGGCAGAACCTTGTTAATGGACTCATGTATGTTAAAGAAAACGGAGTTATCCAGCTGGAAAATATTCAGTACTTCGATGCCGGTTTGGAGATAAAAGAAACCATAGTAGGAATTATTGCAGGCATGAGTTCTACGATAGTTGATAACAGAAACCTTCCAATTATTGCATTTGCAAAAGTCGATGAAGGAGTCAAAGTCTCAGGTAGGGCAACACAGGACCTTCTTCGCAGGGGAGTAAATCTTGCAGAAGCCATGTATGTGGTCTCAGTAGAAGTTGGAGGAATGGGCGGAGGGCATGATATTGCAGCAGGAGCGACGATCCCTAAAAGCACAAAGGAAGAATTTACCCAGAAGCTTAATATGTTTATAGGAGAACAGCTACGAAAAAAAGCACTTTCAAAGTGAACATACCTTTTGGGGATATACTTCGAAAAGCTTAACTTATGTAATTGATTCAGTAAAAATATAGAACTTCTTGAATAGATCAATATAAGAATATCTAATATATATCTTCAATCCTGCTCATTTCTTTGAATGAAATTAGACTTGACATCGCGCTTGTATTTATTGAAATTCCATACTCCTGTACAACCGCCATAGGATTTGTCCCTCCGATGACAACTATTCCAAGATGATCCCTCTCAATTGGAACATCTAGAACCCTTTTATTTGGTTCTCCTACTTCTAGAATTCCGCTGAACTCCGCATCCAGAAGGTCAGACAGACAAATGTCGATCGCGTCTCTCGCAATCATTGGAGCTTCTCTGAGGTTTGCAAGAATCTTGCCTGACCCTGTCCTGAGCATTTCCGAGACGGAGGTAATACCCTGTGACATTAGAATTTCAAGTGGGTCTACGGTAGTGCTCACATAAGTCAGTACATCAGTGAAGCGCACTGGACCTCCATTCCGGATCTGAACAACTCCACCAAGTTTTGGATTTACAGGAATCCCCGCTTTGAGCAGTACACCGTCAATAGTTATACTGCATACTGTCCCGATACCAACCTTTCCCTTTTCAATAGTCAGATCTCCTATAGATTCGCCCTCTGAAATGATTTTCAAGTAAGGTGTTACTGAAAGCCCGCTTGATATCACCATATTAAAAATTCTAAGAACATCGTCAATATCTTTTTTATTAATAAGTGAAAGATTAAGTATGATATTTCCATCCATTTTCTTGGGGTCGAATGTAGTCTTGTACATGAGATCCCTGATTTTAGATGACATAAACTGAAGACGGTATCCTTTTTTCTGCATTTAAATCCTCAAGAAATAAAGGTATTTATACCTATTATAAGTTGTGTATAATTGCTAATTTGTATATTTTGAGACTTTATCGGCTCTGGCCACAGGATACTAATTGAAAGCTATATAATATTGACATTCTACAGATATATAGATGTAGCATTTGTTTGCCTATTTGCCTACTATTATTCATTGAAAGTCAGATTAATTCTGGCATGAAAGTACATGAGGTTATCTTTCTTATGCAATCTCTCCAACATTTTTCCCACAATTAAGATCATCAAGATGATGATTTTCATACGTTCATCAATCAAAAAGGTACTAAGTTTCTACAATTTTCCTGTTTTGAATTTTTTCTTTTAGTACAACATTTCATCTTCGCACATCCATAAAATATCTCCAATAATAGCAGGTAAAAGCTTTATCAATGAATCATAAAATGGAAATCTAAAAGTCAATTGTTGACTCACATACAACAACATCACATTTTTCTGATATAACCAGAATTTTAAGGGCGAAAATTCCATTATCATCCATCTAAATGTATTTGTTTTCACCGGATACATTGGGGACAGTAAAGTGAAAAAACGTTTTTAGAATGTCTAAACCACAACATTTGTTTACGATTTTTGACAATTTAGGTAACTCAATTTAGTAGGAAGTAAAATTGCCTCAAAGCCAATTTTTCATCCGTGATCAAAATCACATTTTAGAACTTTCGATGGCAATTCATTGATCAGTTTTACAACAGTTTTCAAAAACTAAAATAGATGCAACCTTTTTCCAAGGTAGAGATGACATCAATAGTCAAAAAAGTAAGGTGAAAAGTATTTTCAGTTATCTATGCCTATTATTCGAAGAATTGCATGTTCTTTTTCAGCGATTTCATATTGAGAAAATAGCTGGCATTCTTGTTTATATCTACGGAAAACAGGACACAAAAGTTGGAGAAAAGATTTTCCAGAGGGAACTAGAGGGAGATCATAATATACGAGCATTCGCTAAACTCCTAAATTTAATTATATACTCGTAAATAGTATAAAAATAACTCGTAAAAATCATAGATTTATTGAAATACCTTATAAATAAGCGTCTAATCGGAAAAATCTATAAAATTTGTCTATCAGAACATCCCTGTTAAATATCTCAAAAAATTTTGTGGAGAGGTCAAAAATTGAATTTTTTCAATTTTATGTACAAGTGTATACATATTTTCTCCCGAAATTAGTCCTAAGTTGTTATAATCCGGAGGTTTAAGAAAACGAATGGGTAAAACATTTCTGTAGAGGGGATTTTTGGCAAATCCATCTTTTAAAAGGAAATAGGAAGCTCCAGAAAGCCTTTTAATAGGCTCATAAATGGAGGAAAAATCGCGGCAAATCCAGTTTGCCATTTTGAGGGTATTTTCAGAAGCATTTATGGTCACATGCCCATATCCTGGTGGTATAAGCACTAAATCTCCTTTTTCTGCTGTGATAACTACGACATCCTGAAGAACATCCTCATGCTCATGCTCCACTTTTTGCAAGAGATAAGTAGCAGAGCCTTCAAGTACCTGATAAATTTCAGGATAAGAAATATCTGTCCTAGGAACTTGAGGGTGGTAGTGACCTACAGTTTTTGTATATTCTAACCCAAGCATTCCGGGAGGTATTACAGTAATGTCATATCTGAGATGATGGCCTTTAATTACTTCAAGATCATCGTCATTTTTTGCGAGATTCCTGAACATGTAATATATATCTTTATTAATCTCCTCTGTTTTCTCAAACCATTCCTTATCAAACAATACATCTTCCATATCATGGAGTTTTCTCACATCTGCCACAGCGATTTTATCCCCGAATTTCAGTGTAAATTCCATTAAATTCCCCTTTTTGCCAATATACCAATAGGAATCACTTG
>PMJC01000126.1 GCA_003157235.1 Methanosarcina sp. | reverse complement strand
ATGGCACTGAAGATGTAACCCCAATAATTCATAGAGCCATGTACAGGGTAAAAGCCGGAGAGCCAATGTGGGAAGGCGGGCCTCTTGCTCAGTATTCTGGTTATATCACCAAAGGAGATAATGTTGTAACTAACCAGTACTTTGACCAGCAAGGAGATATAAGTGGGCTTGTAAAAGACAAGTGGATTATAGGAACTGCACAGTATAGGATTCCTTATCTAGGATATATCAGGCTATTATTTTCATAACCAATTGAACTATAATTTTCAATTTATTTTTTTTAAATCCTGTATTCTACAAATGTACACAGATGTATCATTTTGAGCCTATTTGCTCACTTTTAATGAATAATAGTGGGCAAATTGGTGAACAAATTGTACATCTGCGTAATGTAGGATGCTACTTAACTTGACAATTTTTACCCTACATATACTTTTTCTGGGTTTATCTTTTCGACTTTTTCCTTATCAAACTTTTCAATTATTCTATTATCACTTGTATTCTGTTTCATTGGAGCTAGATACTTAATATTCTCTTTTTGAGGAAGTTGAATACTGTTTTCTGCATTAGTTTCGTTTTCAAAAATGATTCAAGAACCGTTTTTGAGTTCATTTTCACCTGATCATAAAATTGTCAAAAAAATGCTGCAAGTCAAGAACATTGCCTCCATTAACTTTAACTTCATGATATGTTTATGGTTTCCTTGAGTTTAATAAATCCGACTGTTATCTATAATCCATCATGTCTCTGATCACTACTATATCCATAATTGCCAAGTTTAGATTTAGTGCTTTGAAGAACTATACTTGCTCAGTCCAAAGTTAAATCCGTTTTTTTTGAATCGTCACCTGAAAAATATTGCTCAGAATATCAGGGAGGATTTTCTCTTTCGTTACTCTTCAAGATTTCAAGAGTTCTGTAAAGGGCTTTTTCATGAAATTTTTCAAGGTCTGAGATGTCGATAATTTTTTCCTTATTTAACCATTTGCCAGCTTCTTTGATGCGAAAATTATTGGTGAGCTCATAGCTCACCAAGACTATCAATAATTTATTGATAGCCATAATCCTTTCTGTTATGCTTGCTAAAATCTCACAAAAATTAAGTTTTCATAAAAAATTGAACCGCCAAAGTCGATCTAATAGGAATGCATATATTCTTGATAGAAATTGAAGGGGATTTTTTGTGTTTGTATTCATTGGACAGAATAGCATAAAAAAGACATTCATTTTTGACTCAATTTTCGAAATTAGCATCCTATCTCCGTTTTCACAATCATTTGATTCGATTATTTTATTTCTCTTTTGCTTCTTAAGGCCTTATAGATTATCCATTTTAGTTTACGATTTTATGACTTTCATATATAAATCCTGATATTTTTCAAATAATTGTGCGAAATCTATTTGAGTTTTAACAAATCACAGTAGATCTAATTTACAAAATGGCTTTAAAAAAAAGTAATTTGAATTGTATAAAAATGACGCTTAATAAATTAAAAATTGGTCAGCTTGAAACTTCTGGAAACCTTTTTCTTGCACCCATGGCAGGAGTTACAAATTTAGCTTTCAGGTTGCTATGCCGACAGCATGGAGCTGACATAACATACACTGAAATGATCAACTCAGATGCCTTGCTCAGCAAAAATCGGAAATCTCTTCTTAAAGGACTGAGCTCACCTTATGACCGGCCTTTTGGAGTTCAGCTTGTTGGGAGTTCAACTGAGAAGCTGCGGGAAGCTGCCATCTTTGTTGAAAGTGAGTATAGGCCTGAAGTCATCGATATAAACATGGGCTGCCCTGTACAATGCATTATAGGAACAGGGGGCGGTTCAGCTCTTCTCAAATCACCAAAGCTTGTTTCTGAAATAGTCTCGGAGCTAACATATGCCCTGAAAACACCTGTAACTGTAAAGATCCGGATTTTGGAAAGAGATGAAAAGACCCTGGAAATTGCGCAACTTATCGAAAACGCAGGAGCTCTTGCCATAACGGTGCATGGCAGGGAGGCAAAGCAGATATACTCCGGAAGCTCAGATCTTGTAGCTATCAAGGCAGTCAAACGCGAACTTTCAATTCCCGTGATTGCAAACGGTGACATAAAGGACGAAGAGTCTGCAGAAAATACTATTGAGTTTACAGGCTGTGATGGGCTTATGATAGGGCGTGCTGCAATGGGAAATCCGTTCATATTCAGGAGAATTAGGTATTATCTGGAAACTGGAAAAAAGCTGGAACTAGACAAACAAGCCCGACAGCTTGAAGATTTTGAATCCTATATCACCCTACTTGAGGAACATAATCTGTTATCTTCTCAAAATCTGAGGATGCATGCTCACTGGTTTACAAAAGGGTTACATAACTCGCGAAAGATTAGGGAAAAGATTAATGGTCTAAAAGATGAAAAGTCCATATTTGATCTGGTAAGGAGCTCCTGTCAGGAAAAAGATTAAAAAATCAATTTTTTAAAAAAGATACCACCAAGGCGAACATAATTTCCAAAATTGGCATGAACACCGTCATCACCGCCATCATGACCACTACTATGATGGAACGTACTATCTCCTATGAGTGGGTGTATAATCCTGATACTCAAATGTGAGATTGGACTTACGTACCTGTTATAGCACAACCGATTGTAGAACAAGTACAACCAGTTGTAACCACAACCCCTGCGGTAATCTACATACGGATTGCCTGAAGCAGATGATGGAATGTCTGACTAAACTGATTAATCTTATTGACGAGAGATGAAGATAAACATTGGAAGCAAAACCACTGGATAGATATCAAGGTAAGCTTCTACATACATTTTTTTAATTTTATTTTTAAAAAGCCAGTTCCTTTCCAATCCATTCTACTTTTATATTTATAATTTAATATATATGGTTGTCTCGTTTTCACGATTATAATGTAGGATGCTCTGCTTTAGATGTAGGTAGTCTAGCTTATCATCATAAATATAAGCAAGGAATAAGCCACTGATAAGTTCAATGTAAGGTTTTCTTTTCTAGACAAAGAATAATATTAGATTATGATGACTTCAAAAATGCTAACAAATAATTTTTAATATATATTTGTTTTTTGACTGCGAAAAATCTTATGCGGAATTATTTTTCGTTTAGAAACTATTTT
>PMJC01000003.1 GCA_003157235.1 Methanosarcina sp. | reverse complement strand
CAATCCATCAGAAATAATAACAAAGCCATTGTATGTAAACAGGCTAGGAATTATTGCTTTGTATGTTTCTATTTGTTTAAAAGCAGAATTGATTGTAGCGTTTTCATCAGCGGCATTTTTCAATTCTAAAACTACAAGAGGAATCCCATTTATAAAAAGAATAACATCAGGTCTTTTGTTGTTCCCATTTTCAATGATTGTAAATTGATTGGCTACAACAAAATCATTGTTATATGGATTTTTAAAATCGATTAACCAAACTCTATCTCCTCTATCAACACCATCTACTCTTTTTGAAATAGGAATACCCTCTGTTAAGAAGCGATGAAATGTTTCATTGTTTACTAATAGCTCAGGCGTTGCTATACGTTGTATTTCTTTAATCGCTTCATTTTGTGCATCAACAGGAATACCAGGATTAATTCTATGTACCGCATTTTCTAATCTATTCAACAAGAGAATTTGTTGATAGTTGTCTCTTTCAGGGTTATCACCATCTGGAGCAATATCGGGAGCATAGATATAATCATAGCCAAGCTTATCTAAAAGCTCAATAGCAAATGCTTCTATAATATTTTCTGTAATTCTTGTCATTATTAAGGCTTTTCATTTACTGTAAAAGCATTGTATTCATTTATATATGCTTGCTTATCTACATTGAACAAAATATCACTTGCTGCGTATGCATAGTTACCCATTTCAAATTCGCCAAAAGAATCATCCCAAAACTCGTTGAATTCTTCTGCTTCCCAATAGTCCAACTTTTCTTCCAATGCGTCTTTACTTTTACGGGGGTTCCCATTTTCAAAATTCCTAATTAAGAAACAGGAAACAATTTCGACAGAGTCTATTAAAAACTCTCTTGTGAGAATGTCAACACGATTGTTTCTTTCCCTTATTTCTTCTAAGGATTTGCCATGTGATGAAATGCCGATTTCATTTCTCAATTCACCAACTTGTTGACCAATGGTAGCAAGTGCAGTAGCAATTTGATTTACTAAGTTGCTGTTTGAATAGCNNTTGATGTTTCACTAAGTTCTAATCCTTTGGATTTGCAAATTTCTTTTCCAATCGTTTCTAATAATGCTTTGGCATTTTCTAATGAATGGCTAAAGTCAGATTCAATATGTGTTTCTATTCTGTCAATGTAAATTGACAATTCAGCCCAACGCCCATATTGCTCTATTGTCTTTTTTAGCTTCTTCATTCTTCGTTGTTTTCAATATTTGCTTCTTCTTCAATTTCGATTCCATCTTTTGCTAAACTATCATAATACAATTTAGTAAGCTCGGAGGTTAGCAAATCATCATTCAAAATTTTAATAAACAAGTCCTTAGATACACGAGTATCCAAATTGAATTGTGTTTCATCCGCATTATATCGCATCTTTTTCTTTGTTAAAGGATGAGACTTTGAAAAAGCGATTATGTTAGCGTTAGGAATATTATGTTTTATAACTGGCGAATTTCTAGCTACTTTGGTAAGCTTTCTCGCAAAACTCAAGTCACTTACTAATTCTTCTAAACTAGCTATATTGCTGACGAGTTGCATATTTCTTATAACATCAAGACTTATCGTTGCTTCTCTTGTAATTACATCATTGAATCCGAAGCTCTTTTCAATTGCTCCCAAATCAATTATTATAATTTCATCATTAACACGTATTACCTGAAATTTAGGACTTATTCTTAGTAATTGATCGTCAAATCTTTCAAGTCTTTGGTTTGATTTCCATAACATAAAACCACCTCTTCCTACCACTTCAACTGGTGACACTCTTTTAAATAATGCAATTTCGTTATCATCGTCTGCTAAAACTATTATGAGAGAATCGATTCCGGAGAGTTGATTCGCATTAAAATTGAAATTCTGTAAATTATCATTCCCTATGGTGCTCTCTAATAATTGTAATTCATCTGGTAACTCTAAATCGTATTGGTAAAAACACTTTCCTCTCTCATCTGCTGTTGATAGAGGTAATACAGAGTAATCTTCTTTCGCTATTATAAATAATTGGATTGCATTCACAAATAATTGTCTCAATTCGGGCAAATCTTCGCCTTTTATATCCAATTTCCTTGGTTCTTCTATGCCTTCAATGTTGGCATATAACATAATTTGCAACTCACCTTGAGGTGCGTTTAAAAATCCAAGAGCATTATTTAATTCTAATTTATTCATTTGTATTCACTTTAGAGGCGTAATAAATTCGTTCATCGAGCTTGAAATATTTTACTCTGTCATCTTTTGTTAGTTTGTCCTTACTGATTAAAATTTTACTTTTTCTGATTTCTCCGTTCCTGAATTCTCCGCTCACTTTATAGATTCTGAATCGTAAAATGGCTAATGTTGGATTTGCGTAAAACAAGTCAGTACGTATGTACATAGAGCCGATCACAATAAGTAGAATTACAAAAACAATGATGTATCTTAAATTCTCGAATTGGAAACAAACCAGAGGGATAATATAAGTTGTGAGAAAAGTTAAATGCTCATAGTCAATATTCTCAATTTCTGTGATCTTAAACGATAGCTCTGGCGTTCCTTTAATTTGATACCTGAAATCCCAATAAGAAATGATTCCAATTGTCAATGCAAGAAAACAAAGTAGTGGTATAATATTGTTTGACAATAAGTAGGTGACACCAACAAAAGAACAGTCTTTTGAAAAGCAAAAGGGTACTTTAGCTGTGATGATAATAATCAAAACAAACAGTAACCAAAGCGTTAAAAAGAAAAGTCCAATNNTAATTTTCAAGTTCGACAGTTACTTCGCCACACATCAATTTTGGAAGTAATGAATCACGAAGTTTCAATAGCGTATTAATTTGAATGTTATTTGCAATTATTTTTTGAATCAAAGGTTCGGCTTGTTCAGTCATTGCAGCCAATTCTTCTGGGCTTGGCATTAAAACCTTTGCTTCATCCAAATCGCCACGCTTGATATGCCCCATGGTGGTTGCATGACTGGCCGCAATGGAAATAAATTCTGCTAAGTGATATTTACACCACAAATAGTAAAACCATTTTGGATAGTCTTCAGATGTTACTTTAAACAAATGTTGATTCAAAATACAATCCTGACCATCCCAAATTTTAACCATCAATGAAGCGGACCACGCAAAAATTACATCACCATTCCTTACAATATATTCGGGTTGTATATCTGTGCTTGCCCAATCTGAATTTTCAGAAATTCCATTAGTTAATTCTCTGATTTTTAAAACAGGAAGTTTATCAATTTCATTTTTTGGAGGAAATTTTAGACAAGCTAAACCATTCAGAAAGTTAGCCATTTCACTCAATGAACTAATAGCCCATTCATCCTTTACTTCCTCAATGAACCAATTCCTAAACAGTGTTTCCGCCAACTTTTCTAAGGTGAGGTTTTGGTGATAGAGCAGGTCTATTTTTTCGTCTAAACTGCAGAGAACGGAAGCAATAGCAGTTTGCTCAACAGGAGATGGAATATTTAGAATAAGACCCAAAATATCTCCTTTTGAAATATTTGCTTGATTAGCACTACCTGATGAATGGTTCGCTAAGTAGTTTTTAACATCTTCACATTTAAATAAATAGTATATATAATCAAGACTTGTTTCATCTTTAGTTATTAACTTTCCAACTCGTTGATTTAATAATGCATTTACAACAAGTTTATATCGAGAAACATCCCCTACAACCTGTGTTTGTGCATGAGGATGGTTCCCAGTCATAGCAATTAAAACATCTCCTTTAGCAAGTAGAAACTTTTCGAGAGAAGCATTGTAACGATGATAAACGACATCAGAGAGGTTTACATCTCCATTGGCAACATTTTTAATCTTTATTACAGGTAAAGAACCTAATTCTTGCTCATTTAAAAAATCAGCAGATTTAAATGCATAACCACTTATTAAATCAATATGGTCGCCAATAATGACTTCATCCCACTTACTCATATTGTTGGCCATTTATAAAATATCTGTAAATACCACCTTCTCTCCCAATTACAACATGTACTCCAATTAAGTACCTGTAAGTATCTTGAGGATTTGTCAGGTCTTCAAGTTTTCTGATATCGGTTGTGATATCAAGATCCCACCAACCCTTAAATTCTACCACTAGTTTATTTACTTCATTAGAATCTCTTCTATGAACAATTAGATCAGGTCTTAAACCATTAGGAAATCGTAAGGAGGTTTTTGCATTGCCATGGTTTTTGTTGTACTCTGAATCTAAATCTAGAGTTTCATATTCTGTATTCTGAAATAATTTACTTAAATAAAGGCCAGTTCTAAAAACAAAAGCTTGTTATAGTCCTCTTCTGTCACCTTCAGCATATCGCAGTAGAAATCTTTCTTCCTGGTAAACTGAAGTAACAGCTTGCTGCAAAAGACCGACTAAATAATTTTGTTCCTCATTCATTGACTTTAATCTTCAAAAGGTTAGCTGAAATTGTTAGATTAAGCTGGGCTTCTTTTTGCAGCTGGGTTTCCAGTTCGGCTTTTAATACAGTAAAACGTTCCTTAAAATCAAAATCATCTTCATCATCGGGTAAGCCAACATATCTTCCTGGCGTAAGGACATAATCCAATTCTTTAACTTTATTTATAGATGCGGAAGAACAAAAACCTGCTACGTCCTCATACGTGCCATCTGGGATTCTCCAATTGTGGTAAGTGCTGGTAATTTTATCAATG
>PMJC01000281.1 GCA_003157235.1 Methanosarcina sp. | reverse complement strand
GAGACTGTGCTGTAAAGTTTAATCTTGTTCGCTTTCCCAGGAACATCAGCTACAATCTTGCTGCTTTTCGTTATTCCATCGCACCCTATCCACTTGACGTTTAGCAGCACTGAGTTATCTTGCGTCTGCGCAAGCATAGTAGCAATTTCTTCGTAGCTGAAAGCCACAACTGCAATCTGATCTTTGGTGTAGTTTTTCTTTAGATCATTTACATTTCCTTCAATCGTGACTATGTATGGTGTGAAGTCCGCAGGTGTAGGATCAGGATATTCTACTGAGTTCTTTACCTCGATTCCTTGCTTTTGAAATTCCGCCTTACCGAATTCCTCCAGACCTTTGCCCCAGGCGTTGCCAATATAAGTTATAACTACCGCCTTAACACCCAGTTCATGAGCAAGCTTTGCTATAGCTTTAGTTTGGAAAGAGTCGGTAGGTACGAACCTGAAAACATACTTCTTCTCATCTGGCGCGGTCACACCTAGATACTTCGTTTCTGCAGTTGAGGAGGGAGAAGCTACAATTATCTTGTTCGATCCGACATATCCGATAATATTCTTTACTTCCCCACTGCTCTGTGGTCCAACGATAAGCTTCACACCCTGTGTCTGCAACGCCATGATCGTATCCAGGGCTATTTTTGGATCAGCCTTTGTATCCTCAACATAGAGCTTGACCCTATACGGTTTTCCATCCTTTTCAAATTTTTTATTTATATCTTCAGCTGCAATTGTAACCGTGTTTTTAATGTCCTCACCATGTGTGGTCAGCGGTCCAGAAAGATCCATCATTACACCAAGTGGAACCTCAACCTCAGTTTTCGTAGGAGCTTTTTCTCCCGGCTGCACACATCCGGCGATGAGTACAGTAGCTATCACCGCTGCAGCAAACTTAAACCATCCTCTCATATTCTTTACTTCCTCATTTTTCATACTTTATATATTTTTATCTACAGCCCCATAACTAAATTTTTTCATCTTCATGGTAAGCACAAAAAATATTTTCACTTTATAAATCAAGTTATATACCAGATATGTTGCTCAAAAGTGTAATTGATTTGCATTTGTCATAGGTTAATGAATTTTATGCACAACTTTGAATACCAAGTGTGGTTATTTTCCAACTTGAATGGTAGAGATACTTAGCAGAAAAATAACATTTTTTAGCATTTTATGTCTTAATCGAATATAAATGAATTAATTTGTGAATTTACTATAAACTAAAAGATTAACGAAGTGCAAATATTTATTTTCTAAACCATAAGACAATTTTATATACTTTAATGTGTGAGGGATAACATGGCCGTTTTAGAAGGAGCAGTTGTTTATTCAAACCTTCTAGTTCTTTTGAGCATAGGTTTAACGATCACTTATATCACCACAGGCATACCCAATTTTGCACAAGGAAGTATGGCCGTATTCGGTTCATATTTCTCCTTAACTTTGTGGCGTATATTAGGGGTGCATCCTTATTACTCCCTTCCCCTCTCCTTCATTTTCGGAGGTGCGATTGGAGTGGGTATCTACGCACTGATTCTCAAACCAATGATAAGAAAAGAGGCGACGGTGATCATGCTTATGATTGCCACCCTAGCTGTAGATATAATATTTATCGGCATACTTGGTGCATACTCTGAAACATTGAGTAGCATCACTCGGATGGCAACGACCAAGTTCATTTTCACGCCCATGGATTTCAAACTCTTTGATATCGAAGCAGTACTTGTTATTTCAAGTTTTATGATTTTCTTGCTCCTTCTAGCCTTGTTTTTGCTTCTTTACAGAACGAAATTCGGCATAGCTTTGCGGGCCTCTATGGAAAATCCAACTCTGGCTGAAATAATGGGAGTGAATGTCGAGCATACCCGCCTGTTTTCCTGGTTCCTCTCCGGCTCCTTAGCCGCCGTTGCGGGAAGCATGTTGCCTTTCCGTCAAGAGATAGAACCTTTAACTGGAACAATAATAATAGTCTCCATTTTCGCAGCAAGCGTCGTGGGCGGTTTGAGTAGCATCTACGGTGCCTTGGCCGGAGGGTATATTATAGGAATGTCGGAATCGCTTGTAACTTTTTATCTATCAACTTTTTTAGGATCTGGTATTCTGGTATATAGCAAAGTGGTTTCCCTTATTGTGCTCGTGATAGCTTTAATAATCGCTCCCATGGGAATTGCAGGGCTGAGTATATGGAGGAATAAAAAGTGGAGCCGGTATACTTCTTCTTAGATGTAGTACTGTGGTTCTCCATATACCTCATAGTTGTACTCAGCCTGAATGTTGAGTATGGTTA
This sequence comes from Methanosarcina sp., assembly GCA_003157235.1. Lineage (GTDB taxonomy): Archaea > Halobacteriota > Methanosarcinia > Methanosarcinales > Methanosarcinaceae > Methanosarcina. The sequence continues at coordinate 5,509 of PMJC01000281.1, read as the reverse complement.
CGCTGGCATTCCCAATTTTGGTAGAGCTATGGCTGTTCTTATCGGAGCCATAACTGTTGGGNNGTATGTTATGAATCATATTCTCATGCTCCTTTTGGGCATAGATGGAGAAATTGTAGAAGCAAGCGGAATTGTTAAGAGCACCATGAACACGATGATTTCCCACAATCCACTTTTGGGAATGTGCATTCTTGTACTCTCTCTTCTGTTAGCTGCTTTTATAGGCGCTATGGCGGGTATTCTTTTCATCCTTCCTAGCGCAAAACTAAAAAATGAGTACCTTTCAATTGCTCTACTTGCAATGAGTGAGGTTCTATATCAGGTCTCAAATTACAATACCTCCATAATAGGGGGCTATTATGGTGTAAGCGTTCCTAATGTATTAGCATGGATACCAGGAGAGTGGCGGATCATGTATGTTACACTTCTCAGCTTTGGTACAGCACTAATAGTTTATCTTTTTGTAGACAAAATTCTCACCTCACCCTATGGCAGGCTTTTGAAGGCAATGAGGGAAAACGAAGATGTCGTTCGGGCTTTTGGCAAGGATATTCTTGTTCTCAGAATGAAGACTGCAGCTCTGGGTTCGAGCATAGCAGCATTAGCTGGAGCACTGTATTCCTTTTACAGCATGAATGTCATAGCTTCCACTTTCTTCAGGGTAGAATGGACATTTTTCCCATTCCTTATGGTTCTTTTAGGAGGCAGGGGAAATAATAAGGGTGTAGCACTGGGAGTACTCTTTTTTGTTCTCACAAAGGTCTCCCTAACTATATATAAATTTGAGATAAGGAGCATACTCCAGCTACCTTTCGAAGCCACCTGGCTTGAATATATACTGTTTGGAATGGTAATGCTGATGATACTCTACTACAAACCCGATGGATTGATCAAAGAAAAGCCCGTTATTACCCCTCCAATAAAGCAAGCACTGAAGGAAAAAAACATTAAAGAGACCAAAAACATCGGTTCATGAACAAAATCTATGCAACTATCGAAAGAAGATCTCAAGAAAATGCCTTATAGCTCAGGAATAGGTTTTCGTCTACTTTATTTAATTAGCTTAGGTGACCAGGTCGATCTAAAGTGTCAAAAAAATTTATCTTGTGAACTGCAGGGGCTCGTTCCTGCAGTCCATGAGTAGGGTTGATTGAAGGTTTAGGAGAACCCTATAATTATAACTATATTTGATCCATTATATATTTTTTGTATATATTCTATATAATACTAATTTAATCTAAATAGTATGAAAAATATACGGAATTCTATCCAAAAATCTAAGCAAATATCTTATTAAACTTAATATATATTAGTTTGAAGTAATAAAAGTATATGTAAAATATCGAGAAGCTATCTATCACTATATAGCAGTAAATTCATGGTATTTTTTGTTTGGTCTAAACAATGGCTTAATCTGGGCTCACTGATTAGACTTTTATTATATGTAGTTTGATAACATTAACCTATTCCAAAAATGGTTCCCAGCGCCTGAGAACGGTTTATTTTTGATAAATCTAGTCTAAACCTTGTTTCCATGTCTAAGGGAACTAAGTAAATATAAATACAACATTCATATATATTTATTTTTAAGAGTAAAAACGGTGCGACCATGGCGAGACCATCGAAATTAACCTATGAGATGCGACAACGAATCGGTGAAAATGTTGCGTTGGGACTTACATATTCTCTTGCTGCCGAATCTGCTGGCATAACATATCAGACATTTAAATGATTGGATGAATAATGAAAAGAATTCAACATCGTGAGATCATTTTCAGTTTTATCAACATATCCTTAAATGTAATGCAGATGCAGCCAGAAAGCTTCTTAAGCACCTGAATGAAGCTGCTGATTCAGAAAACTGCCAAGTTTGTATGTGGATCTTGGAGAGACGTTTCAGTGAAGAATTTGGAAGACGAGTATACCGAAAAATGGATGTAGTTTCAGAAAACCTGAATCAGAACGTCGAGATAAGCGTCATGGACGCAAACAAAATCAGGGAGAAAATTATTGAGCAGTTCGCTTTGGATAGAGAGAATTCAGAATAGTCAACTATTTAATATTTTTAATCTAATTGATCCTATTTTTAATAGAATATCTTGCCTTTGCTCGCCCTCTATCGATCTGTCTAAAAATTCAAGCATTTATTCTGTCAAAAGGCTCAATTTTGGCACCAAAAGCCCAGTATTCTGTATGTATTCCCTGTATTCATCTCCAAACTGTTCTACCATCATTTTCTCTTCGTCGGATATCTGGAATAGGTATCGGCTTATTGTTGGCAGCATGTAAGATAAGGTAACTATTCAGTTTGCAGAGAGAAGCGATACTCCTATCCCTATTTAAAAGATGGCTGCCTGCATTGGATGCCTGATGAACCTGTTAGGGTGACCAGTTCCTGCCTAAAGATCTATGAAACTAAGTGAAAAGAAGATTTCCCACAAAATTAGTCATGCTCCAAGACAACGGACCCGAGGAGGGAAAGGAAGGCTAAAAGGGATCCAACCAGAAGGTAAGTACATAAAAGAAGGTGGGAATAAACCCAAGACCAAACAGCGCAATGAAAAATTTTTCTCTCCTTTCATACTTTATTACTATTTTCCCGAACTCTCGGCAGCTTCTCGGATAGTACAACCTGGCACCCTCAACCATTAAGAGCAATACTGCCAAGGTTATCATGAATTGAATTTCGTGCATTGGATTAAATTCTCTCAAATCTGTTACCAGGTGATTAAATAGAAATAGCTTGATGCATCTTTAATAATTGGGTGATATTATGGAGGTTATTGATCCAGTTTGCAATCTGAAGCTAGACGAAAAGGATGCAAAGTTAGAGAGTAAGTACAAAGGAAAAACGTACTACTTCTGTGCCCTTTAGGATAAAAAGAAGTTTGATGAGAATCCAGAGAAGTACTTTGAACCCTAAGAGCGGGAAGATATGAAGATCTTGAACTCAGGCAAGATGGAGTGTGAAGGCAAGTCTATTGCCTTTAAATCAGAATACTCAGGTAAAATTTACTTTTTTTTCAGCTTTTCCTGCAGAAAATTTAAAGGGAATCTCAGACAACATTTGCAATTCCGGGGTGGCTTATGAAGATAGTAGTAGCAGATCCCATATTTCTGACGGAAGAATATATAAAGCGACTCGAAGCGTTGAGCGAGCTTGAAATCTACGACAACGTGCCTGCTTCTCAAAACGAGTTTATTGAAAGAATAAAAGACGCCGAAATTATAATAGTAGGAAGATATGGCGTTGATGCTAAAGCTCTGCGTTCTGCGCCTAAGCTGAAGATGATCTCTCTGTGGCAGACAGGTTTCGACAATGTAGATCTGGAGGTAGCTACTGAGTGTGGAGTCATTGTATCAAATGTTCCCAATTATGCCTTCGACTCAGTTGCAGAGTTTGTTTTTGCTTTATCCCTGAACCTACTCAGAAGAGTTCGTCTCGCTGACATGAGCTTGCGAAAGGGATTATTCAATTGGGAAGTACCATATGGAAAAACAGCTCATGAGCAAGACTATAGGCGTGCTTGGTACGGGCGACATAGGAAAAAGGATAATACAGATAGCCCATGGATTCAATATGAACGTGCTCTCCGTCACGGCTCACCCCAGTTCTGAAAGAGCACAGGCATTAGGAGTAACGTTCGTGGATTTAGATACCTTGCTCTCAGAAAGCGATATAGTTACATTGCATGTGCCATTGACGCCCGAAACAGAGCACATGATAAGTACCCTGGAATTGGCAAAGATGAAGTCCACTGCTATACTGATCAATACCGCTAGGGAAAAAGTGATCAATAAAGCTGCACTCATAGAAGCTCTTAGAGAGAAAAAGACCGCGGGAGCAGGACTGAATGTCTTTGAAAAGGAGCCATTACCCACGGACAATCCAGTATTAGAAATGGATAATGTGGTGCTGACTCCGCATATTGGTTTTCTGTCAGAAGAGTCTTTAGATGAGTGTACTTATATGAGTATTGAGAATGTTGAGATGTTTACTAAAGGCAAACCTCAGAATGTGGTAAACTCCTTAGTACTAAAAAGTTGAGGGTATCAGCAGATAGCTAGACAACTTAAGTTTCCGATTCTTAACGTTGCTCTCTTTCTCCTATTGTTAATGCAGCTATTAAAAGTCCTAAGGCTCTGGTTTGTCGAGCTTTGGGGGTGGGAAAATTCCAAGTTCCTGATGAACGTTCACTTACTCACAGATTCGGTCTGGTTACGCTCGTAATGGTGCATATTTATGTAAATTGGTGGTGAGTAAAGGCTCAGTTCAGAATTTCAAAATAAGGAGTAGAATTCCGGCCGAAAGTTTTCTCTCTTTAGGAGAGGTCACTGTCAAGGTTTTCAAAAACTCTTCAAATTTCCACTCTGTTTCACCTATTTATCTAATGCAATAATTAGATAAGTTTCATCTTTATAAGAGGAATTATGTTTGAGATTTTACAGACTTGATAAATAGGGTAAAACATTATGTTTCGGGTTCGTTGAGAACTTAAGCAAATATTTGCATTCAAAATTTAGTGACAACTTCAATTGATCAAATATTTCATTTGAATTATTATTTTATATAATAATGTGCTTAATTGTTCTATAATGTAGTTTGAGCGTATAACCGGGAATCAAAAACATGACCACATAAATAATAAAAGTTGAGGGAATGTTCTGCGGGCACTGTGAGATGAGAGTTCAAAAAGCAGTTGAATCTATAGAAGGTGTGCAGAAAGTGGAAGTAAGTCTTCGGAATAAACAGGTAGCTATCGAATACGATGAACGGAAAGCAAATCTCGAAAAAGTTAAGGCTGCAATTAGGGAAGCCAGGTATGAACCCTTGTAATTTTGAATTTCTAGGATCTAACAAATCTGTTCAAAGAGTTGTATAGTAAAAGGTACAGATTTAATTATATAGCTAAGCGCTGGTTTGAAAAGCAGCTGAGGCTGTGTGGATGAAAAGCATCGGGGAGAAGATATTCATTAATACACGCATGGTCTCCAATTACTGTGAGAACATGATTATAAGGCTCGTTACCACTATCAAAGGGGTTTCAGAGTCGATATATATATTTCTGACAGGACGACAGTAAACATAATCCCTATACGCCAGCCAGATAATTGATGCTCATGTCATAAGGATGAAGCTGGTTAAGGCTGGTTATAAAACTATAATGGAGCCTGGAAAAATTCTATAAACTTCAGGCAATCCTGAAAATCTGGATAGGTAGGGTATCCAATGAAAGCTACAGTAGGAGTTTATGGTATGACCTGTGGTTATTGCCAGAAAAAAGTAGCGGATGCGATTTCGTCGTTTAAAAGAATGGAATCCATTGATGTTGATCTCGAATCCTAAACGTGCTACTATCAACTTTGATCCTCAAAAAGTAAATCTGGATGATATAAAGAAAGCTATCCGAAAGGTTGGGTACTCAACCGAAATTGAAGAAGAGGGGCCAGAGGCTCAGGTAAAGGACCAGGCAGAAACCTCGGCTACGTCAGAGGCAGATGGTAAAAT
>PMJC01000165.1:264-4910 GCA_003157235.1 Methanosarcina sp. | reverse complement strand
TGTTACTAAATTTTAAAAATTACCAAAAATAATGAAAGATTACATAATTAATATTAAAATGTTGTTTGCCTCTATAATTAGATATGTGAAACTAATTTTTGTTCATAAACATTTTTTCTACGAAAAAATTAGAAATAAAGTATGAATACATAATTACTTTCTGTAGCTTATTTCTAATAAATTAAGAGCTAGCAGATAAAAAGAAAGAATTGCNNATTTTTCAGTTGTTTCCGAATGAGGAATACTGTTAACGTTAAAAAGACTACTAAAATTATCTACCCATCTGGATATAGGTTTAACAGATATAGGTTTACAAAAAATGCAGCAAAAGTAACACATTTTTTACAAATTGTATCTTAATCGGAAATGTGTGATGAATGTGTGAGTATACACTTACCAGTGAACTATTAAACGGTATTAAAATAAACCACAGTTCTAAATTTATTATAACAAATCTAAGGCTAAAATGGAGAGTAAAATTACAATTCTATAAGTTTGGAGGGATCAATTGAATAGGAAATTGCGAGTATTATTTATAGGAACCTATGTTCCAAAGGAATGTGGGATTGCTACATTTACTTCTGATCTGTTAAATTCGATTTCTGTAGAAAATAACGACATTCATTGTGAAGTTATTGCTTTGATAGATCCTTCTGAGAATCATAATTATTCAGAAGAAGTTGTTTTTCAAATTGAAAGNNGCCGGAGATTACATTTTCGCTCTCCTATCAGGAATAAGCAAGCCTGTAATAACAACAATGCACACTGTGATCCGGGAGCCTGAACTTGATGAGTATCGAGTATCCACTGAAAAGCTCGCAAGGTATTCCGACAAACTTGTTGTAATGAGCCAGATTGCAGTCGACATACTAAAAGATAATTATAGAGTTTCTAAAGACAAAATCCAAGTTATCTTCCATGGGATGCCGGACTATCCGTTTAGCAATTGTGATAGGTATAAAAAGATGCTGAATCTCAAAGGGTCTCCACTTATTCTCACTTTCGGCTTGCTGAGCCAAAACAAAGGTATCGAAAGTTTGCTCAAAGCCCTTCCTGATGTTATAAATCTATATCCTGACCTTGTTTACCTTATTCTGGGCGCCACGCATCCTATGATCAAAAAGAACGAGGGAGAAGTATACAGGCAATATCTTAAGAACATTGTTTCCGAACTTGAGATTGANNACTCTGACCTATGCCATAGGCATGGGAAAAGCAATAGTCTCCACTCCTTATTGGTATGCTGAGGAAATGCTTTCCGATAATCGTGGGTTACTTGTAGATTTTGGAGACACTGAAGGCTTTAAAAAAGCTCTCTTATACTTAATTGAAAATCCAGAAAAGTATAATGTTATCCGTCAAAATGCATACAATTTTGGCAGAAAAATGACGTGGGAAAATGTTGGTAAAGAATACACTACTGTCTTCCATGAAGCTTTAAATAACTACACTCCCTATCCCAAAATAAGAAACATAGTTAATTTCCTTCCAAGCAAGCTGCCTGAAGTAAAAATTGACCAGCTTAAGCTATTGACTGATGATATGAGCATTATACAGCACAGCTATCTTGATGTACAGGCTCTTCATCATAAGTACAACACTGATTATGGGGGCAGAGGGCTTTCCAGTGATCTAAAAAAGGAGACTTGAAATTGAAATAAAAATCAAGAATATTGGGATCCAAAAGGACTTGATCGATTGGACTGAGAAATAGATAAGCTTCAAGCCTCAAACTGTCTTAAAAGTGAACTTGAAAAACAAAATCTATTGATTTTGAGTTTGTACTTCAAGTGCGTAACTGCTAATACCTTCAATTAATAAAATTCAGTGGTCAAATTACCTTGACATGTCACAGTATGAGGTAAAAATGTTATCATTAGATCTCATATGCAAAATATATTCTTCATAGTGAAATCAATGATCATAACTGGAGTAACTGTCTGATATGACAAAGTCTAGTTACAATAAGGGGAGTAAAATATTGCGGATTTGATAGGACTTGCAGTTGCATTTTTAGTATTAGCACTAGTTGCATTTATATTGGGCGCACGGGGAATTGCTGGTTTCTCTATGGAGATTGCGAAGTGGCTTGTCATAATTTTTATTGTACTTGCAATTCTCACGTTTTTCTTCAGGTGACAGAAACTTCTAGTAAAGCATAGATCTAAATCTAGGACTTACGTATTTGAAGAGAGAATTTTAATACTTGACCTTGGGATAAGAGATTTATATCTACAATTTTATACAATAATTTTCTTGAATTAATTTTATTTTGGAATCGATATCCAAAAACGTCTTTAAATTTTATCTATACGTTTAGAATACTTTTTTTAAATTTGCTATACATGTCATCGATAGAAATTTGGAGATTCTTATAGCATATAGAGTACTAAGTTCACATAAACATAGGCTAAAAAATCAGATATTTTTAAAAAAATGTTACTAGGAGTTGAGCAGGGCAAAAGTTGTAGTGAGGTGAAATTAAATGAAAACATACATTAAAATGGATTAAATAGAACGCTTATAGTCAGTAGCTGCTCTTTTTTTTATGAAAGAGGCAGAGAAGATCATCATTGCATAGAGAGATACAGGGAGCTTATGAACAGAAAGAGAAAAACAGGAGAAACAAAATAATGGTTGAAGATATTACAAACATAAAAAGAATAAGCCGAATCGAGATTCTTGTGGAGCAGATAAACAATTGGAATCCAGAAAAAGATTCAGCANNCATTCCTGAATCAAAAGTTTGGGACCCCGGAATTTGAAGTTGGTTTTGTTAACAAGATCATAGATTTCGCTAAAATGAAATCTGCTGCTGCATATAGCGAGCGCATTGAAGCTCTTTGAAAGGAAGTGTTCATTTGTGTTTGTGATGCTTCTGGCAATTGTTTAATATGCAACATGATCCAAAAAAAACTCATGAGAGAAACTACAGCATTTATCAGGGAAAATACGATAACTCAGACCCTAGATATTTTGATTTCCAAGTTATGCCGATAGATAAGTTGGAAAGCTGGAAGCTTGGATAAAGGAGTTGCATTGAGCCCTATGGATATATATTCATTGTCTTATAATATTTGTAATTTTTAAGTCAATAACTGCTTCAATTCTGAATCATATTGACCAATATGTTCCAAGAGGCTTTCGACTTGTTTCAAAAATTTCGCCAATTTTATATAGCATTTATCGTTTACAATTTTCTGTTTTGAAAATTTCAATTATAAAGATGGCGATAGCGTGAACATACCCAGTTGCTTGCAGTGGGATGTGTCACCGCAACTTTGATTAACCTAAAGAAGATTTCGATAAACGTCTGATTTTGACAAATTACATATATATTATTTATATATATATAATGACATTTTTGGATTTATCAAAATTCTCAGGATTCATTAATAAAATCTGTCAAATTTGGATTTAAGGCCATCATATTTGCTTGATGCGGTAATGTACATAGTTATCTGTAAAATTAAAAAAGTCACCTATCTAATGCAGTCAATAACCAAAATGCTTGGATAAGGAATGGTCACTATGCTGAAGTGAAACTTTTCTATGCACAGTTTTAATGTATAAATTTATGCATGTTTTTCAATTTAAGTGCTACAGTGCCTAATGTTATAGGATAATACACATAAAGTATAAGACCTTCTACCTAAAGAGTAAACAATGATATAAATTTAACAAACTTGCGTATTTCTCCCAGATATATATTAGTTTGTCACCATAACTTCCAGAAGAGCTTTTTTATTTTTCTGTGACTATGAATTTAATAGCAAATTCCGTTTTATTGTGCTCTTTCAGTTTAAGTTCTCCATCTAACTGATCTACTAGGGTGGTTATCAACTGCATACCAAGACTATTGGGATTTTTTAAATTGATACCTTTCGGTATACCTACCCCATCATCTGAAACTTTCAAAATGAAACTAGTACTCTTAAAGCCTTCACATTTGCTTTCGTCTCTGCGATTTGTGAATTCTCCATCTTCTTCCCTACGTAGTTCGATATATATTTTCCCTTCATCTCTTCCTAAAAATGCATGTTTAAGAGAGTTTGAAACTAGTTCATTGATAATTATTCCAAAAGGAACTGCATCATCCATATTTAAGAATGTATTTTCTTCCAAGTCCATATGCAGGTGAATATTTTTGTATTCTAGCCTGTAAGTCTGGAAAAGTTTTCCAACCAGTTTTCTAATGTATACCGACAAATTCAGAGTTTCGAATTTTCCACTTTTGTATAATTCCTCGTGAATAAAAGCCATAGATATCACACGATCTTGGCTTTCTCTGAAAGCTTCCAAAAATTCCGAATTTTTAATAAACTTTCTATTTTTAAATTTATCAGATTGAAGATTCAGTAGGGAAGAGATCACTTGCAAATTGTTTTTGATTCTATGATGGAGTTCTTGCTTTCTGATTTTTTCAGTTTTCAATAGAGATTTTTCGGCATCAATTCGCTGCGTAATATCTCTAGTAATCGCAGAGATAGCCACCAGCTCTTCAGATATATCAAAAATCGGAGAAAGAGCCATTGAAATATATATTAATTTATCATCTTTTCGTAACCTTGAAGTTACATAGTGCTGGATCTTTTCTCCCAGCTTAATCTTTTCAATTAGCTTTTTTGTTTCACCTTTGAGATCAT
>PMJC01000165.1:0-218 GCA_003157235.1 Methanosarcina sp. | reverse complement strand
ACTGTCGCTCTCATTCGAATAGGGATATCTTCCTTCTCGAAAATAACTTCTCTTTCTGAATGAATTATGCGTTCTTTTCCATCAGCTGAAACAATTCTATAATCAATCGCATAAGTTTTTCCTTTTAAAGCTTCCTTAGTGGCATTATCCACATAGCTTCTGTCGTCGGGATGTATGCAACTTAAAAAGTTACCATAAGTAGCGCCAAATTTTTGAGA
>PMJC01000077.1 GCA_003157235.1 Methanosarcina sp. | reverse complement strand
TATAGGATTTTTCTTACACCTTTGAAACAGTTCTCCGTGGTCTTCCCAGATCATGTTATCTTCCTCATTCCGTCTGATTTGCTAATGATATATTCATTTTTCTTTGCAGAGCCAGAGCATCCGCTTTAGCCCTTATTTTGGATTGCAATAATGTACTAAAAAAGTGTTCCATTTTCATATTTTTTAAAGAAACTCAAAGCCATAAGTTATAAATTACGGATTCTACACCCTGATTACAGCTTGAAAGGGCGTATTATTTCTATGTTAGTGATTTTAGGAGCTATTCTCCTGATTTTGTATCCTGAGGGTTTTCACTTTAGAAAACTGGTCAAATGTGAAATAATGAGCCACTATAAAGTTATCTTCTTTAGGATAATCTCCTTTGAGGTCAATTCCTTGGAGGTTAGCCCCCTCAAAGTTAGCGTTTTCAAGCTTAGCCTCCTCAAGGTTAGCACCTCTAAGATTAGCTCCTTGAAGTTTAGTTTTTTTAAGATTGGCTCTCTCAAGGTTAGCCCATGCAAGGTTAGCCTTTATAAAGTCAACCCCACAACAAGGTTAGCTTCTTTAAGGTTAGTTTCCTTAAAGTCGACTATGCCATAATCCCTTTCCTTTACCACTATATTTTTTAGTTTTTACTCCTTCAGCGAGATGTACCCAACTTTACTCACAATAGCCTGCCCTTTCTGGCTCAACTCAAAGTTCATGAATTCTTTTGTGAGTCCCGATGGTTCCCCATTTGTATAGATCTGTAGTGTTCTGGAGAGGGGGTATTCGCCACTTAGAATAGTTTTCTGAGTTGGCAATACAAAGCCTTTTCCGTTATCCAGGCTTAAGACTTTTATATCTTTATTGATGTATGCAAAGCCAATGTACCCGATTGCGTTAGGGTTTTGAGTTACTTCACTGACTATTCCTCCCGTAGTGGCTTGGGTAAGCGCATCAGGTCGGTATTCATCCCCGAGCAAAACATCGTTCTTGAAGTCTGCATAAGTTCCAGAACTGCTGTCCCTAGAAATTGCGGAAATTGGTTTGTCCTCACCACCAACTTGTTTCCAGTTACTGATACTTCCATTATAGATACCGCGCAGCTGGTTTAAGGTAAGTTTTGAAACAGGATTATGGGGATTTACAATCACTGTAATACCGTCGTAAGCAATTACATGCTCTACTGGGTTGACTCCATTCGTATTGGCTTTTTTGATTTCGTCAGTTGTCATTTTTCTGGATGCATCAGCAATGTCCAATTCTTTGTCGATTAGAGCTGCAATTCCAACACCTGATCCGCCTCCGGTAACTGAGATACTTTTTCCAGAGTTTTCTTTCAAAAATTCTTCCGCTTCAGCCTGTGCAAGAGGCAGAACTGAATCAGAGCCTTTTACAGAAATGCTCTGTGCTTGNNGATGAAGTAGCTTCTTTTACTGGGGTTCCACCTGAAGAGGTATTCTGAGCAATGTGAGAATCTTCACTATTTTTCCCAGCGCATCCAATTCCCAGAAAAACAAGTCCAATGACCAGTAATATGAAAATTATATTATTTGTAAATTTTTTAGCCATGTAATATCTGCCCCTTTTTATGATATATGCATATATATATATATCTAGTTTAGATACAATGTTAATATAATTTAATTATATATATATATGTTCTCGATATATCCAATATAGACATATATATTAATAAAGTATTTAGTAGAAATAAAAAACACTATATATAAAATATAGTATATATATATTCTCTCAAAGTTATATTCAGAACGGCTAAAAGCAGAATTGATCAGCAGGTAAAAAATTAAAAGTTGGTAGAATTGACACAAATGAGTATAAATTATAAAGACAAGTGCATCAGATAATATTGTCAATTTTACTATTTTGGCAGTTTAAGGTTTAATGCTATTTATTTATCAGTTAAAGTTGGCAGTGTCGCAAATTTATAGTAAATTCAAAGTTAAATTTTAGTATACTGTATGTAATTAGATTCTTCATAAATGGAATAATCTACACACTAACTTCTTGAGATTTGTGATNNATTTCTTGAATGGTAAGAAATCTATGAAAATTGAGTATAATATCTAAAAAATAGAACTGTTTTTATTTTAATTTTCACCATAATTCTTGAGCCTTGAGATCTGTAGCTCTCTGATTTTTCAAGTATATCATAGAGATATGGAATCTCAATCCTTGATCATGACAACCGTAATGAATAACTAGGTCTTGTGGTCATCAATGACGTACCAAAAAAGGAGACGGTATAAGCTGTAGGAAAGAGATCCCTGCAGCCTGGGGGACTATCTGTCGGAGAGCTCCATGACAATTTTTTCACTGACAGATACATCACTACACTAAAACTGTAAGAGATACCTTCAGCTTGGTAGATTATCTGTCGGATAGCTCCGTGACAATTTTCCATTGCCAGACACATAATCACACTAAAACAATTCATTTCTGGATCTTTACAATACATTAGTACTATTCCGAATTGATCTACTTAAAGAAGTATATCTTTGGAGCAATTGTATTTGGGTCTACAATATAACGAACATAACTCTTCCATGGTTTTCTCTGGTCCTTTTAATGTGTCTTTTCGCTACCAATATTTTAGTTTAGATC
>PMJC01000225.1 GCA_003157235.1 Methanosarcina sp. | reverse complement strand
GATCAGGTGGTATTTTATGAAGAAAAGTATAGCTTTAATATCTGTATTCGCGGTTTTGATAATCGCATTATCAGGTTGTATGGGTAGCAATACCCCCGCAGCTAACGGTACAAATTCGGATAATCCGAAAGCAACCGTGATTTATGATGAAGATGCAGTTGGAATGAATAAAATTAAAAATCTGCCTATAGGTTTTGAATACGTGGGCAGTTTTTCGCTTTCTAAAGGTGATATCAAAAATAATTACAAAGCCGAAAATGTTTCCGGAATCCTTGGAGGATCGGAAGGACTCTACAAAGGCTCTCACAACTCTGATTTTTATTTAGATGTAATCAAGTTTGAAAACATTGCAGCTATAAACGATTTCATACTCACGTATAAGTCTTCCTTCACTCCATTAAAGAAAAATTCCCGTTTTGTGGAAGATCCTTTTAATGGGCATTCTGCTGTGAGAATCACAGATTATGTCATAGATACAGAAAAATCTGTACCCAGATACACCTATATCTGGAACAACGAGAACTATGTATTAGTGGTTTCTGGAAGTACTGTCGATAGCTCTCTAGTCAGGCAGCTGGCAGAAGCAACAGGGTACTGAAGAGGATTTCAATAACCCCTCTGTTTATTTTATGCTTATAAATGGTATATATATGATTCGTGAATATAAGGGGTTTATTGAAATCCTCTAAAATACTTTCTTCACAAATTATAGGATTAAGTGTTTTTTCCGTCTCTGTTTCCTTTTTATTTATCTTATCGTTACTTTTGAAGTTTCAGGATATTTTAAAATTATTGTGTAAATTATGGTTCCAAAATGCTTGTTTTTGGTACAGAGCTTGGACACAGTCTCTTTACAAAAGCACTCTCCAAAAATCTCATATTCAGTAGTTAACTAATTTCACTTTTCCATAAAAGACTCTTTCATATACTTCATAAGCAATGAGAATGCCTCAATATGTTTTTTCTTCTCATATAAGTCTGAATACCGTCTTAAAATAGAATTAAAGCCAAAAAACGTATTAGTGCTGTATTGTAACTTCTCAAAGACTATGTTTATATCAAGATCAATGGTTCACTTATTCATGAAGACATTTTTCGTACCTTAGTGAGTTTTGTAGTCGACAAGATTTTTGTTCATTCTGTCTAAAAACAGTATCCGAATATTGCGTGCGAAACATCCCTAAACTACAATTTTAAAAAAGTATGGACTAGCTTGTCCTATAAAATTAAAATATTCATATTCAAAGACCAATAATAACCCTGAAAGGAAGTGAGAGCTATGAATTTTCTGTTGGTCACACAATGATTCTAATTATTGAAAAAGAGATTAATTTTATGAAAAATAAATGATATGTGTACATGCTAAAAAGTGGATAAACTCTTTTTACCAATACATCTTCTGTAAATCATGACAAAAACAAAAGGTTTAATGTAGCTTTTGTCCCTGCAGGAAAGAACAAAATAAAAGTTAAATCTTTCTCATATTTTATCTAGCTAGTCAAAAGAAGTAAACATTATCTATTATATGATTGATTTTTTTTTTCAAAGATCTAAATGTCAGTAAATTTATCAATATTATGTTCCGTTTCCATCACAAAATGTCTTGTGGACTGGCTATCAACAATTTGTTGATAATCGTCGACAATATCGAATTCCCGATATTTATCTCAAATTTGATAACAGATTAAGAAATTCCTCGAAGGGGTAGTTCACTTCGGTAGATTATGTAGATTACGAAAAAAAGATGTAATATTGTGAAAGAGATTAAATAGCAAAAATGCTAAAATAGAACAAAATCTTCAAAAATCGCTCATTTTTTTAGGTTGTATGGTTGGAAACTGAAAAATTCGAGATCCGTTTAATGAAATTTTTAAAAGCTGTCAAATGATTTTTGATGAAAAGATCACGTTTCATTCCAAATGAAATTTGTACTCCAAACTAAGGTAATAAACAGAAAACAGATTGCTCAGAATATCCTGTGGCTCCCCTCTTTGTTATTCATTACAATTTCAAGAGTTCTGAAAAAGACTCTTTCATAAAATCTTTCAAGGTTTATAGATGGCGAAAATTTTTTTTCCCCCTGATTTAACCATTTGTCAGCTTCCTTGCTACTGAAATTATCGGTGAACTTATATCTCACTAAGCTTCAATGAGTTATTGATATACGATCCCTTTCTTTAATGCTCGCTAAAAATTTCACAAAAATCAAATTTTTCATAGAAGAATTGAACAGCAAGAATCGATCCTAGATTTATGCATATATTATTGAAAATTTTGATAAGCTCTAAAGTTTTTTCATATGCAGATAAATTGTATATTATGCAGATAAATTGTATATAAATGACTAGTGAGAATCAGAGATATGTTGAAATCCTCTCTTGTTAGAAACTGTAGAAAATTTTCTTTGCTTTGTGTCTGTATTTATTGGACAGAATAACATAAAAAAGGATTTATTTCTACTCAACTGTCAAATTTAGGATTCAACGTTATTTTTCTGTAAAACTCGTGAAAAATGGGTGAAATTTTACTTAGTATCTGATCCATTTGGTGAAGTACTGAACTAGGCCAGGTGGAAAAAAATATTCCATCTGCCTATTCATTACAAAGATTCGGTCTTTTTCTTTGAATTCCAGTTCCTTTCTCAGATCTTAACATTTTCTTTTGCCCATTTAGTGCCTGCTTCAAAAACTCGCTGATTGAATTCTATGACTTTGGATTTACCCGCAAAATTTTCGGCAATAGCTTCCTTGAAGGATTCTTCTGCCAGGCCTGTAGCGTTAAGGTCCATAAGAACTCCGAGCATGAAGGAGTTAGCGGCTTTATCAGAGTCCTCATCGGTGGCTTTTTCAGCTGCAGGGACTGCAATAGCTTTGACACCTGCAGACACCTCTGCTTCTCCAATGGACGAGTCATAGAGGATGTAGCCTCCTTTTCGGACGGTCCCTTTAAATTTTTCAAATGAGGGACGGTTCATAGCCACCAGGATATCTGGATTATAGACAATAGGACAATCTATGAACTGGCCAGAGATCACAACTGAACAATTGGATGTTCCTCCGCGCTGTTCCGGATCATATGAAGGGAACCAGGAGGCATTAAGATTTTCATTCATCCCGGCCAGAGCCAGAATAATTCCCATGCTGAGAACTCCCTGCCCTCCGAATCCTACAATCTTGGTTTGAATAGGGGTAAACTTTTTTCTGGTGGGTTTTTTTTGGGTATCCTTTTCAATGCCGTAAAGGTTCTCTAGGGCTTCAGTTGTAAAGTCACTGACTCCACGATGAAGAATTTCTGCTTCTTCAGAATTATCCCTGAAGTTCTTGAGAGGGAATTCCTTTTCCATTTCCTCATTAATGAAGCTAATAGATTGCTTTGCATTCATTTTGAGATTAGTTGGGCAGGCGGCAAGGACTTCAACAAAAGCGTATCCTTTTCCTTCACTCTGGATCTTAAGAGCTTTCAGAACGGCTTTTCTGGCATTTCGTATATGAGATATATCAGAAACGGAAACTCTTTCGATAAAGACTGGAGCTTTCAAGTTGTCCAAAATTTCGCACATATGGAGAGGATAGCCTGCAAAACTTGGATCACGACCTTCTGGAGATGTAATAGTCTTTTCACCAATAAGTGTTGTCGGAGCCATCTGTCCGCCGGTCATCCCATAAACGGTATTGTTTACGAAAAAGACCGCAAGCTTCTCACCTCTGTTTGCTGCCTGAATAGTCTCGTTCAGGCCGATAGATGCAAGATCCCCATCGCCTTGATAGCAGATCACTACAGCATTTTCTTCCGCCCTTGAAACGCCTGTCCCTACAGCAGGGGCGCGGCCGTGGGCAACCTGGATATTGCCTGTATCAAAGTAATAATAGGCAAAAACAGCACAGCCCACTGGACTGATCAGGATCGTTCGGCCTTGAATTCTCAGGTTTTCAATTGCCTCAGCAATAAGCTTGTGCAAAATTCCATGTCCACAACCAGGGCAGTAATGAGTAGCTGTGAGGGCTCCCCCTCCTTTACGGGGGTATTCTGCGTATAGGACTTCTGACTTTCTGATTACCTTTTCTCCGTTAATGATTTTTGCTGTCATTTTCATACCTCCCCCGCAATTTCCCTTATTTTGTCCATTATCTGGTCAAGGGTTATCAGGTTTCCTCCCATCCGGTTTACTAGTTCTACAGGCTGTGAACAACCAATTGCAAGCCTTATATCATCTTTCATCTGCCCATTACTCATTTCCACTGAGATGAAAGAACATCCTTTATCTGCAAGGGTTTTCAGCTGTTTTTCAGGGAATGGAAAAAGAGTTTTCAGCCTGAAAAGACCTACTTTGAAGCCATTCTGTCTGGCAAGATATGTGGCTGACCTGCAGATTCTGCTGCTAATGCCATAGGAAACTAGGACAATTGAGGCATCATCTGTTAGGTATTCATCATAATCCACCTTATTCTGCTTGATTAGGTCGTACTTTGTCTGTAGCTTTTCATTAAACTTCTCGAGTTCATCGAAGTCCAGATAGACTGATGTTATCAGATTAAGCCTTGTTTCGGATGTACCGTTTACTGCCCAGGTGTTATCGATCTTAGGGATAGTAGCTTCATTCGGAAACTCTAGAGACTCGATCATCTGTCCGAGAACACCGTCTGCGAGAATCACAGCAGGGTTGCTGTATTTGAAGGCAAGCTCAAAAGCCTTCAGGGTAAAGTCACACATCTCCTGTACTGAATTAGGAGCAAGCACGATATTTTTGTAGTTACCATGCCCTCCACCTTTTACGATCTGGTTATAATCTGCCTGATCCGGCCCTATATTTCCAAGGCCAGGTCCTGCTCTCATTATGTTTACAATCACACAGGGAAGTTCTGCTCCAGCAAGGTAGGAGAGTCCTTCCTGCATAAGGCTCATTCCAGGGCCGGAAGACGATGTCATAACCCTGTGCCCTGTCGCTGCTCCTCCGTAGACCATATTAATTGCTGCTTCTTCGGATTCGGCCTGGATGAATTTTCTTCCTATAAGCGGAAAGTACTTAGATGCATCATGTAGAATCTCACTTGCCGGAGTTATTGGATATCCGAAGAAACAATCACAACCGGCATAAAGTGCACCGACGATTACTGCAGAGTTGCCTTTTACGAGTTTTGTTGCCATCATTTTCCTCCTTCCTGCCTTATCTTGCTCCGTCGTGTTTCAGGGGAATATGGATCTCGATTGCAAGAGGTTCCGGGCAAGTATAATAGCAGCTCGCACAGCCTGTGCACCTTTCTCCTATATACTCTATATAATTATAGCCTCGAGCGTTCAGGTTTGCACTCATTAAAAGTACTCCTTTGGGGCAGGCAAGAAGGCAGCGNNTGGGTCCTCAACTTGTTTATTTTCAGTCGTTTTCAAGGCTCTCCTCAATTTTTTGACTTCCTAGGTGCTTAGGGCTTATTCGGGGTTTTAATTTAATTTTTCTTTTATCATACTTTTTCAGCCTCTATTTTTTTCCAGACGATTTTTTTGTGACAGAACGAAGAGTATTCCTTTTCCATTTAGTTTTCTGAAATCTCCTATCTACAAACTTTGAATGAATCAAAAAAATAAGCAATGTGTTAATGTCGCTAATTTGCTGTAAATTAAAGTCAAATTTTTTTGTACTTTTAATTTAATTTTTCTGATGTAGAAACTTCTACTCAATAATTTATTGAGATTTATGGTTTTTACAGAAAATTAGGCGACCTGTAGACAAGGCTATAAAGTAAGTCCAGAATTGTCTGTTTCAGAGCAGACTTTTCAGAAAAAGTTTAAGGTATTTATTTTTTTCTGTTTACCTTTTTCTGATTTGACCGGAAACTTTTTCCTGATGTTTTTGTTTCCTTTCTTTGACATGAGAGAAAGAGGTTGATCTAATTCCTTGTACTCTTATGTTCCTTTTTTCTTGTAGTCGTCTTTGCAAGGAATGAGACATAAATCATCAAGGTTATTAATCATTCGAATGATCTTACTTTGTATTTAAAAGCTGTAATTTTTCTGAATTTCAATAGTCATTTTTGTAACACTTTTATTTTTTTTATTTATTCGTCGGATTAATATTTTTGGCTATCTATAATAATTTTTTGGTGGTTCTTATATAGAGTAGCTGATAGAAAATACACTATTTGCAACCAATTATTATTGTTTCGAAAATTTCTCTGCTTTTTGATTTATTCATACAGCTATGTCTTTTATATTAATGTAGTAACAATTTTAAATAATTCTATAATTATGTGTAAAGGTAATTTTTTTCAATAATCATCCAGTAATTCTCTTTATATATTATTTTTAATTACTTTATACATTCCAACTTTTCTCTCGTGCTTTTCCCAACAATATCTAGTTGGGTTCCTATTTGGAGTAGCTGGGATAAAAATATAATCTTTTCAATCATTGCTTATTGTTCTGCTAAAATTTTTCTGCCTTTTTAAATTTATATAATGTAGCTCTATCTGATAGAAGAAATGTTTTTACACATATATTTTCTCTCAAAATCAAGTAATAATTTATAGGGAAGAATCTATATTCCATCGAATTGCTATGTTATACTCATAAAACTATTTGTTTTCAGTATCATATCCTCCACTATTGATTTTGATTTTTGAACAACTTATATATTTAATCATAGTTTAATTTTTATTTAATTAGTCACTCTATTTGTTTGAATATCAAAAACAATTAATCCATGTTGGTTGGTAAATAGTCTGATAAAAATAAACAAATCTTGGGGTTGGGCCCAAAATTTTTGTTACAATAGATGTGAGCGCGAAAGGATTGGAGATCAAAAATGCATTTGGGAATCAGTGAAGCATTTGATTTAAGGCCTAATTATATTATTGATATAATACACCAATCAGGAGCAAAAATTGTAGGTTTCCAGCTTCCTGAGGGACTCAAAAAGAAGGGATTCAAACTGGCAAAAAAAGTTGAAGANNAAGGAGTCAAACTCGCAAAAAAAGTTGAAGAATCTACAGGAGTTGAGATTTTCATCTACGGAGATCCCTGCTTTGGGGCGTGCGACTTGAATAGGACTTTGATAAAACATGTGGATATTCTCTTCCATTTTGGGCATGCGAGACTTGGGGATATGAAGCTTTCAGATAAGGTTTATTTCATAGAAGCACGCTCTTTAGTTGATATTGGGAATGTTGTTGAAAAAGCTGTGCCTGAACTTAAAGGGCAGATAATAGGGCTAATTACTACTGTACAGCATGTCCATAAACTTAAGGAAGCTCGCGCCATTTTTGAGACTAGGGGAAAGACTTGCGTAATAGGGCGCGGTGATTCCAGAATAGCTTATCCAGGGCAAGTACTTGGATGTAATTTTTCGGCAGCCAGGGATGAAGAATGTGATGAGTACCTATATATCGGAAGCGGAGATTTCCATCCCTTAGGTGTTGCCCTTTCCACAAAAAAACGTGTTCTTGTAGCTGATCCTTTTTCAGGAGAAATTCGTGAGATAGATCCCTCAAAAATTCTCCGTCAGCGTAGTGCTGTAATTGCAAAATCTCTGGATGCTGAGGTTTTTGGTATAATTGTCTCAAGCAAAAGCGGACAGAAAAGGCTTGAGCTTGCTTTTTTTTTGAAGGAATGTGCAAAAAGACATGGAAAATATGCATATCTGATTCTTATGGATCTTGTAACTCCAGAACAGCTGCTCCTGTTCAAGGTGGACGCTTTTGTAAATACAGCTTGTCCGAGGCTTGCTGTTGATGAAATAGGACGTTTTCAATCTCCCATGCTGACGCCTCAAGAGTTTGAGATCGTACTTGGAGAAAGAGAATGGGAAAAACTTGTGCTGGATGAAATTACCACAAAGCCAAGATGATCTTTTTATTCTCATGTTTAGCCAAAATAAAAACATCAGAGTACAAATGAGTTATATAAAAGCAACTCAATACAAATTCTGAACCAGATATTTTTAAAAAACTAAAGTCGATGAAATGAACCAAAGAAAACTTGAAATGCTGCTTGAAGCAATCGAAGGTTTTTCCGATCCTGAGATTGAGCTTGAGCAATACCAAACTCCTTCTCCTTTAGCTGCGGAAATTCTGCATTTCGCTTTCATGCAGGGAGATCTTGATGATTCAGTCCAGGATCTTGGCTGCGGTACTGGAATCCTTGCAATAGGTGCCAAGCTCCTTGGAGTCAGAAATGTTGTGGGGTATGATGCGGATCCAAGAGCACTTGAGATTGCAAAAATTAATGCCAAAAAGTTTGGAGTCGAGGCAAATTTTATATTCTCGGACATTGCAGGCATCAAGGGACATGTAAAAACTACACTTATGAACCCCCCCTTCGGGGCAAGGATAAAGGGTAAGGATAGATCTTTTATTTCGTCAGCATTAAGAACAAGTGACGTGATATATTCAATCCACAACCGAGGAAGCTTTGCTTTTATCCAAAAGTTCATTAAGCCAGCGATCATTACACATTCTTACGTTGCGAAATTTCCTATAAAACGAATTTTCAACTTTCACAAAAAGGAAAGAAAGGTTATTGAGGTAGAGATTTACAGGATCACTGTTCCTGGATATAATCAGAATTCAGTACAATTCAAGGTGTCGAATCTGTAGTTCAATGTCTCAAGATTCTGTTCCAAAAATGCAAATATTAAATGCATGATCTATAAATAATGTAACTCTGTATACATAGAGCTGAATTCTATGACTTCAGAGAAGAAATATGTCAGAAAATACGAAAATGATGACCTTTTCTTTATCCTGAGGTTTATTTTCGGTAGATTAAATAGCAGTAGATGCATCTGTTTAATTGATAAAATCATTATAATTAAGATATCTATTCATCAATTATGACAATTAGAATGAGGGATCATGATTAGAATTAGAAAAAATAAAACTACGAGGAAGAAATTGACAGGTCCAAGTGAGGGAAAGCCAGTTATTGAAATAGGGGTTCAAATGGTTTCAGAAAATAAGGATCATTTTAAGGGTCAACCAAGGGATCAGTTTAGAAGTTATACTAGGAATCAGCCAAAGGGGTCGGCAAGGGACCAGTCAAGATATCAGTTTAAAAATCAGTCAAGGGACCAATCTAAGGGTCGGTTTAAGGGAGATCAGGGTAAGACAAGAAGACTGCCTTATCCAAAAAAGGTTTCCTGGGAGATGACGAATATGCTTGACTTTAGAGTCCCCCATGTAGAAGAGACACCGGATAAAAATCTTGAAAAAGGATGTTTTGTTCTCCCAGGAGAATTTGTTGGGAGCACAGAGGAGTTTAAACCAGGAAATGGAACAGTAGTATCTGCTGGAAATGTTTACTCCACTGCTACTGGCAATGTAATCATTGATCGAAAAGCAAGGATAGTCTATGTAAAGCCAAATACTCTCACTCCGAATATCCTTAAAGTGGGAGATATTGTGTATGGTAAAATAATTGAGGTCCGTGAATCTGGGGTAGCTGTGGAAATTGCAGGAATTGAAGGTAAAGAAGATCGGGAAATTGTTAATTCAAGGCTTGGAGATATTCATGTGTCAAACGTAAGAGATTCTTACGTCAAGAGACTTTCAGACGAGTTCAGACCATCAGATATAATCAGGGCTAAAATTCTAGATACTGATAGAGTGCGTCTGACCACATCTGAGGATTCCCTTGGAGTTGTGAAAGCATACTGTTCCAATTGCAGAGGGGAAATTGTGCTAGAAGGGAAAAAGCTTAAATGTCCTGACTGCAATATTACTAAAATCTGCAAAATCTCAACAGAATACGGAAAAGGGATCCAGTAATATTTTTTCCTGCCATGAGCACGTACAGATTTTTACAAAATCATTTGCATTACTAACTATTTAAAGGGGATTACCAATGGAACTGAACATCCTGTCAAAAGCTGATTATGAGCTGGAAGTTGAGCTCAAAGGTGAAACTCATACTCTTCTGAATTTGTTTAAGGACTTCCTGATTAGAGATGCAAGGGTTGAGGCCGCTTTTTACGATATGAAACATGTGAGTATTAGTGACCCGATTCTCTATATCAAAACAGATGGTACAGATCCTATTGAGGTCTTAAAAGATGCTGCTTCGATCATTATTGTTCAATGTAACGAGTTTATTGAAGTATTTAGCAAGGCTGTCAATGCCTGAAATTTGACAGAAATATCTTAAAATTGTGTGAGGCACCTTTAGAATGGCTTTTTGCTTTCTTTTACGGTAGATTAGTTACTTATTCTGGCTTTTAGGCTTTTTGGTAACTTTTTCATTTTAGCTATCCCAGTTTTATATTATTTTTTCTATGCAATGCCCGGAAAGCATATAAGGGTGATCTAAAAAAATTAGTTCTCTATCATTTGTTTTTGTAATTAGCTCATAGAAATTGGTATATATGAGAATAGATTATTATAAATGAATGAGTGGTATTAATGTCTAAAAATCTGTTTAGAACAACGTTCATAATTATCGTTTTAATCATGGTCGTAATTCCTACAGTTATTAGTGCTTCGCCATCTGAGAATAA
>PMJC01000139.1 GCA_003157235.1 Methanosarcina sp. | reverse complement strand
TATCTTTTTTCCATTTTAATACCATTCTGAAAGTTATTGCTAAGCCTTCTTACGTTTGTTATTATATTTTTGATTTGTCTGATACGAATATTTTGTTTATACATACTTTTCTATAAAACTCGCAAATTTTAAATATAGCTTCCCTACAAAAAAGAATTATTAAAACTAGGCTATTATAAATCCAACGTCCTGCAAATGTACACAAATGTACAATTTTGGTGCCTATTTGCCCACTACTACTCATTGAGAGTTGGATTAAATTTTAAGCTANNAATATGAAGTATATTTAACTGTTGGGAGTCGGGGATCGAACGGTATGAGCACTGTACAGATAACTGAAAATATTAATTTCCCAGCCTTATTTCAAGCTTCAGAGAAGCAACTGCAACTATATGATATAAGATCCCAGTTGTTACTTTTTTGCAGTAAAATTACAGAGTTTGATTTGACCAAATTGACAGATTCAAATCTTGCTGTACTTTGTAAGGTTTTTACAGAATTGGATGCACTAGGAAATCTGGATTTTGACAACGAAATGTGTGAGTGTATTCTTCAAGACCCAGTGATTCAGTCCTTACTTCCAACAATCCATTCCAGCTACAGCAATTTTTTCAGCTTGGATGAGACCCATCTTGCACAAAAAATACTGAAACATGAAAACCCCTGGAAAATGCTGCAATCTGTTCCTCTGTATCCGAAATACAAAAATCTGATCAGTGTCCATTTCCATAATTCCTCCAGAATCGAAGTGCTGGCTTTTGTAGGCTGCGGTCCCATTCCTGTTACTCTGTTACTTTTCAGTAAATTATATGGCATCCCCTGCATTGGCATAGATAAGGATTCCGAAGCAGCAACACTGGCAAAAAGGTGTGTAAAGCACTTTGGCCTCGAAAAAAAAATCAGTATTATTTGCGGGGATGAAACATCACTTTCAAAAATTAAATGGAACTCGGTACTCATAGCAGGGTTTGCTGAACCAAAACTACGAATTTTCCAGAACCTCCATAAAATAATTAAAAGAAAATCCGAGCCAAAAAAACCTATTTATGTATGCTATCGTAACTATACCGGCATGAGGCAGTTGCTCTACTGACCCGTTCAGCTTAAGTGTACCCGGGGTTTTCGGAAAATAAATGAAATATATCCAACAGGTGGAGCAAACAACACTCTAGTCTTCTTGGAGTGTGAGTAATATCTTACAAATCGAAGCTTCGTACTTAATTCCAAAACTTCGACAGATTTATGTTCTGGTAAAGGATATTGGGGAGAAAGAGGTTTTGGAGAGCTCCTCTGTAGAACTGCAGGTAGCTTTTAAGAGGCTGGATGAACTAACTGCTCTTGAAGTAGATGAAGGAATCTACAGAGATGATCCTCAAAAGCCTGGGGCTTGAAACCTTGCTTATGTCGATTTCTAACTTCAGGCTCTCATACAATCTGAAGCTTTAAATCGAAAAAGCAAACAGCATCCTTGAAAGCCAGAATCCGTGGAAAAACCTCAAGAATTTTACATTTTATCCAAACTACCTGCAGCTCGCCAGAACTGAATATATAGGTTCCAAACTAAAACCAGAAAATTGCGTTGTGTTTCTTGGCAGCGGTCCTCTCCCAATGAGTCTGATAATGCTCTGTCACGGGTTCCATTGCAAAAAATCTGGCTCCCTTGCAAAATCAGANNAGAAAATGACACATAAAGGTGAAAATTATAGTGTCAAAATGCAGAAATATTATTTTTGCAACGGAACCCTATTTAGTCAATGCTCAAAAAAAAGTCAGATGTAACATACTTTCATTTATTTGAACCAACTATTCGAAGAATTTATTATTTGTCTTTAAGCTACTGTCAAATTGAGAAAATAGACGGCATTATTGTGTATATCTTCATAAAGTGAGTTAATAATGGTTCTCGTGGAAGTTTTCATAACCTCAACAACATGCTGTGCATTCTAGTGAAATAAAACAATAAAAATAGTAAAACTTACCGAAATTAAGAAAACTAAGAAAATTAAAAAAACAAAAAGTAGGTGAAATCAGTGATCATTGTTTTTCCTTTGTCTTTATGGAAAATCTTTTTCAAGTGATGCAATTTTCATAACTTCAGAAACCGCCTCTCTCCTTTCAATCTGGGTAAAAATTTTTCCAGCTATCTTAGGTCCAAGAAGAGCAGCCACTTTTTCCGGGGCAGCATCTAAAAGNNATCTGCTTTTGAAGTCCTGAAGCCTCTTTTACTCCTTTGATGTCAAGAAGCCTCGCAAGCTGGGTGGTTACATGCATGATCCACTCGGCAATTTCTGCAATTGCATGGATATCGCCTTCCCCTATACCGAACTTCAAACAAATCTCATTTTCAGGCTTTTCATTAATCCATTCCATGAGCAGAAAAGATGTTTTTACCTCTCCCAAAAACCATTCATATTCTGCAATATTGAATGGATTAGGTACCTTCACAAACTCTCCTGCATGAGCCATTACATAATCATTGATTGTGCAATAGTCCTGGCTTCTCATATAGAGCAAGCGCATATCAGGCGTGCTGCAGATCAGATGCAACAGAGTAAGTTTGGTAAGAGATTCTGCTTTTCTAAGGTTCTTTACGATGATAGAGGCAGACAGAGGATCTATATATAGTCTCGAGACGAGTTTTCCGAAATTTGTGGGAACGAGGATATCTGTATTCTCAAGCATCTTTTCCTGTCTCAAAAAGCCAAGGCATTCGTCTACAACCGTAGAAAGTCCGAAGTTTGAGTACTGGAAGGCGAAAAATGTTGCCTCTAGAAATTCAATGAGTTCTTCTTTTGTACGCGCAAAACCGTTGGAGATTGTAGAGAGTACATGTGTCTTGAGAACATTTTCTGTTCCAAGCTTGGACCAAATATCTTCAGGTTTTGCATCGATATAGTTCTTAAAAAGAAAAACAAATTCCTCATATGACTTGGCAAGAAGCACAGATTCTCCATAAGGGTCAAGCCTGGGCCTTCCTGCTCTACCTGCCATCTGCTTGTACTCAAGCACAGGAATAGGCTGCATCCCAGCTTCAGAAGAATAGCGCTTATAACTTCTGATAATCACCCGTCTGGCAGGTAAGTTGAGTCCAGCTGCAAGCGTGGGAGTACTGGAGATCAGCTTGATCCTTCTTTCCCTGAAGCCTTCTTCCACTAGTTCCCTCAAAGGAGTGATAAGTCCTGCGTGGTGAAAAGCAACACCTGAACGAATGCAGGAAGCAAGGGTTGTGGAAGTATCGATTTCACTTTTTTCTAACACTTTATCTGCAATAACAGTCAAAAATTTTTTATCTTCTGCTGAAAGAATCTTTTTAATTTTTGAAGCTGCCTTCTTTGCAAAAGCCATACAGTTTTTCCGGCTGCTTTCGAAAATGAGGCACTGTCCACCTTCCTGGAAGGTATCCAGCGCAAGGTTTATGGCTTCGTCTTTAGTGGACTGCTCAATAAGCTTTTCCCTTTCCTTGCAATAGAAAGTTCCATTAAAATGCACCCCTTCCAGAAGTTCTGTAGGCCTCCATTCACTTACTACAAGTTCGGCGTTAAGCCAAGCTGCAAGCTCATTGGCATTACCTACTGTTGCAGACAGTGCCAGAAGCTGGCAAGATGGATTCATTTTTCGAAGCTTTGCGAGAGTGACTTCAAGTGTTGGCCCTCTGTCTGCAGAATCTATAAGATGCACCTCATCTGCCACAATTACTGAAATTTCCTGCATCCAGGTAGCCTCATTCCTGAGCAGAGAATCGGTTTTTTCAGATGTTGCTATAACTATGTCGTTTACCCCAAGTTTCTCATCCCTCAAGTCATAATCTCCCGTAGAAATCCCGACTCTGATCCCAAGGTTAGAAAAATCTCTAAACCGGTTGAATTTTTCAGAAGCAAGCGCCCTTAGTGGTACGATATAAAGTGCCTTACCTCCTGCGCAAATTGACTTCAACATCGTAAGTTCAGCAAGAAGAGTTTTCCCTGAGGCAGTTGGGATTGCAGCAAGTAGATTTTTTCCTTCAAGCAGCCCTTTTTCCACTGCTTCCTCCTGAGGGGGATAAAGTTCCAGAATGTTGGAGTCCTGATAATAACGTTTTACTTCGTCTGGTATATTGAGGCTTTCTATCTTCATTGAAAACCAAAGACTCAAACATAAGATAAAAAGCTATTTTGAACTCTTAGGTCTTCCACTATTATTTGGTTAACTTTATTTTCAAAATGTACTTATTGTCATTTCCCAGTGTTTTTGTTCTGCACTTCAGTGAAGTTAGTTAGAAAAAAAATAGTCCTAAGTACATGAAAACGTAAACATTTGTTACACTGGAAACGTAATTCTGAAAACATCAATCACTTAATTACAAAAGACCACCCTCATGGCAGTATCGAAAATTTACTATACTGAAAAAAACGAGCTTCTCTTTATAAAACTGACATTCTGCTGATTTATATAGATATATTATTTGTTCTCCGATTTGCCCACTATTATTCATTGAAAGTTAGATTGCTTTTTAAGCTACTGTCATATTGAGAACATAGATGGCATTCTTGTGCATGTCTGCGGAATATAGGGTAAAAGTAACTTTGATTTTGTCGAAGTTTTCAAAAAATCCTCAATTGCTTGCTGAATAATAGTAATTTCCATTTTCCTTCTGTTCCCTGTCAAGCCTTGAGCCGAAATTGTTCACACGAGGACGTTTAGTTTCCTCATCTCTACGGAAAGTTATGCCCAGATTTTTCAAAAATTTGTTCATACCAGTTTCCATGTTGAACGGGCCAAGAGCTTCACCATATACCGAGGGTTTGCCTTCGAAGACCATCAGTCGCTGGCTCAACATATCGATCATATATATATCATGATCCACAACTAGGGCTGTTTTCTGGTTGTTTTCTGCAAAACGATTCAGGACCTTAGTAACCATAGAACGCTGCTCAACATCCAGATGTGCGCTTGGCTCGTCCAGAATGTAGATCTCAGCTTCCTGGGATAGGCAAGCGGCAATAGCAACTCTCTGTAGTTCTCCACCACTCAGGTCAGTCAGCAGGCTATCATAGATCTCTTCAAGTTGGAGAGGACTTGATATCTCAGCCTCATAATAGCTAGTTCCGAACCGTTTTGTGATGCCGCACAGGAAATCTTGTACTCGCACTGATGTATCGGCTTTGATATACTGAGGTTTGTAGGATATCTTGACTTCGATCTCTGTGTCTCTTTCTTCAGGCTTTATTTCCCCTGCAAAAACTTTCACGAAAGTTGACTTTCCTATTCCATTAGGACCCACTATTCCCAACACTTCCCCTTCCCGAAGGTTGCCACCTGCAACTTCCAGGGAGAAGCCATCTCCATATTTCTTTGAAAAGCCTTTGAAGGTTATCATAGATTTAAACTGTGAATCTTCTCTTGGAGGATGGATCTCAAACTTAATGGCTTCAGGTCGAATCCGAATGTTTTCTTCAGGGAGATAGCCTTTGAGATACTGGTTAATTCCCACACGCACGCTCTTCGGGAGAGTGACTACACCGAAACCGGTAGGTTTTCCATAGGCGATATGAACTACGTCTGCGAGCATGTCAAGAATCGCAAGGTCGTGCTCGATCACAAGTATGGCCCTGTCTTTTGAAAGCTTCTGGATCAGGCGAGCAACATTGATTCTCTGATAGATATCAAGGTAAGGGCTAATTTCGTCAAAGAAATAGAACTGGGCATCTCTTGCTGCACAGGCCGCAATTGCTACTCTTTGAAGCTCACCCCCGCTCAATTCAGATATCTTCCTGTCGATTACACCTTTCAAATCAAGGTAGTCTATAAGTTCATCCATAACTTTTCTTTCATCTGTCTTTTCGAGCAGTTCTGAGGTTTTACCTTTGAAAACTTTTGGAATCTGATCCACATACTGAGGCTTTTGGGAAACACGGACTTTCCCATCCACGACAGCCTGGAAGTAGTCATAAAGAGCAGTGCCAGCATAATTTTCAAGCACAGTGTCCCAATCACCCTTTTCCTGTCCAAAGTTGGGAATTAAAGATCCTGAAAGTATCTGTACACAGGTGCTTTTTCCTATTCCATTAGGACCAAGGATTCCGGTTACTTTCCCTACTCTTGGTACAGGCAGCCCAAAGAGGACAAAACCATTTGATCCATATCTGTGGGCGGGTTCTTGAAAAATTTCAGGAAGTCCTATGATCATGATGGCTTTAAAGGGACATTTGTTTATGCAGATCCCACAGCCCACACAAAGCTCCTCAGAGATGAGGGGTTTTCCTCCATCTCCAAAAATAATTGTTTCGTCCCCGGTTCTGACCCCGGGGCAGTACTTTTCGCATTCTTTGCTGCACCTTCTGGGCTGACATCTGTCTTTATTAAGTATAGCTATTCTCATAATTGTCCCATTAATCACGTTTTTTCGTTTCAATTATATCTTTTCTTTGAGTTGTTTTTTATTTATTAACAGATACATAATGAAATGAATTGCCTGCTGCGATTTAAGGCATAATCAAGCTTAACAATGCAAATCTCTGCTATGTTAGAGAGCAGTTATCACAGCAAAATAATAATAGGGTATTTTGATAGATATATCATTTTCATAGGACATTTATATGTAATTATTAATATATGTCAAAATATAGGGATTTATAAAAATCCTTCACAATATGGAGTGGGTATAATACGAATTGGCAGATTACGCTTATGAGCCGATCATCGGTTATGAAATGCTTGCTCTGGTATATGAACTGTTGGACTTTTTACAAGTATGAAGCATCAATCATGCAAGAGCTCAATAAATAAATCATGTAAAAGCTGCGCGAATAGAAGCTAAACTGTAAAAAGCTGATCGAAAATATATAATGTAAAAAGATTTTCAAACTAGGAAAACCTTTTTGCAGTTCAGGGGGAAAATATTTTAATTCAGGAGGAGAGTCCAGGTAACAAGGAAGAAATCAATGACTATGAACTCAACGTAAAACCAGTCCTTAAACTTGAATTCAATGGTATCGATATTAAGCTGAGAATAGATAAGCTTCTGCAGAAAATATGTAAAACCGATAACTATCATAAGTATAGCATACCAGGCCTTATTTTCTCCTGTTCCATACAAGCTGGATGCTATAAGTCCTGCGATTATCCCAAGTGCTGAAGCTACTATTGTCTTTATGATTCCCTCTCGATGGGCTTTTTGCTTTTCTTCAGGTGTAATTTCCTTGATAAGATTCTTCCTTTCTGAGGTCTCAGCGCTTACGACAGAATTTTTTGCAAGAATTTCTGTAGTTTTTGCTTGTTCAGTTATGGGTTTTGATTTTGGACTTTGCTTACTCAATAGATATACACTCCTGAACGGCAATTATTTTGGGATCTAATTTGCAAGAATTTATACTTAAATATCAACTTTGGATTATATATTTTGAGAATTATATTTGGATTCTATAATTATTCCAATTTATCATCATATTTAACTTATTAGACTTAAATTATTACATTTAAGTCATTGGAACTAAATTATCACCTATAATTGTTTGAATAAAATTATTATATTTGAATTCTTTGAATCCAACTACTGTATTAAAATTATAAGAATTTAATTTTCATATCTAAGTTATCGATATTTAATTATTAAAATTGAATCTCACAGCTTTAAATAAATTCATTACTTAAAACATTACCTATCTGATCTATGGATATCGAATCGATTCCGATTGAATTTAAATGTTTTGAAAATTTGGAGGGTCTGTAACCTCCTGGATGGTAAGTAAGAGTAACTTTAGGGTTAAGTTTCTTGACCATATTTTCAAGTCCGCAGGCATCAAGATGATCACTTATCCTTATTATAGGGTAAGGATAATCCATCCGGCAGCTTAGAACGTACTTATGCATATTCAACGGAAGCTTGTTAAGGTTCCAGGGTGCTACTATGAAAACCCCATCATTTCCTCCGGATCTAAGCCCTTCAAGTTCCCCGGCATCTTCAAGCATGCTTCTTGTAAGGACTCTTGTTCTTGCATCCATATGGATAGCTCCCTCATATCCAAATTCCCTGATGAGTTTGACTGCCCGCTGGGCTTTCCCAAATTCATATGCTCCAAAAGCAACTGATCCATGTTCAAAAAGAGCATACTTCATGCCTTCAAAGTCATCTTCAAAATGACAGCTGGGATCTTCTGGATCCCCATAGTTAGCCTCAGTGATAAGCACATCACAAGGAGGGAGGTCACTTGCGTCTTTGATATCTCCAGTAACCAGAATCCTTGATCCTACGTCGTTTTCCCAGTAAAAAGCGGTCGCGCCAGCGGTATGCTCAGTAGGAAAAGTCTTGACCCTTACCCTTCCTAAATCAATTTCATCTCCAAGCCTGAAAATACTGCCAGCATATCTTCTATCGTGCCTGATTTCAAGGGCGATTGCTGTTTTTTCCGAACAAACCGAATTGGAGGATATCATAGCTGATTTTCCATGATGATCTGAATGAGCATGTGTAATCAGATAAGCATCAGGACATGAATGTTTCCCTGTAGTCCTGGTAGTGTCTATGGAAAACATGCGTAAATCCCCCTCATTATCCCTGAACCTAACTGAAATATGAGGTTTGAAATTTCCACGAGAGTTATGTTGCCTGAGCACCAGCACTCCAAGATCGATTAATTTTTTCGAAATCACGCCAATCCTTGAGGAGATTACAGTTAAGATATTTAAGTTTAGGTAAATCATATTTGAACTCTTAATATTCTAGCTTGTATAAAGATCGAATAAGTGACATAAGATTTTAATTAGCTTAGATTATACATTTAAACCTGAAACTTCATAGTAATGACAGGACAAACGACATTAGACATTTTGTAAAAATATATTGAGAAACAGAGAAACATGCAACTAGCGAAGAGAATACCAATTTATCCAACTAAAGGATAGGTTAACTTTCTTTTGGAACTATCCGATGAATATAGGATAGTCCATAACTGTGCTCTTGCAGATATAAAAAGGATGTTTATGATAAAGAAATTCGTAGTATGAAAACGTTGAACAACAAAATAAGCTTTCTGATTCCAAAAAAATGAAATACTGAATTCAACATAGTATATTCAAAACCACTTCAAGGTGTCTTGACAAAAACTGATGGTAGTTATCATTCTTTTTTTAGCCACATTAAAAATGGAGATTTGAAACATCCATTATTTTCAATTGTCTTGTTTTAGTAGATTCCATAATAAGTATATTCATATAAAAATATTTATGACTTTCGTGTGAATACTGTACAAATTAAGGGGTTGATACGATTACCCCTTCCTCCCAAATCTAAAGAAGTAAAAATTCGGCTTCGGTTCTTGAACAAACTAATTTCAGAGATGAGTTTAAAAATTTTAAGAAATTCATTCAATGATACACAAAAGGCATCACATAGACTAAAAACTTGGGAAACTGAACTCATCAGAAAATGTTTTATTGAACAAATTGATAGTGGAAGCAAAATTTAGAACAGGAGCTAAGTTGTTTGGGTTATACTAATTTGACAAAATTAAAACAAGTTTTTAGGCTAAATTATTTCAGGAAAAAGCACAAAGTAGTTAAAGAAATCAAAGTTCCTTATTTATCACTCTTCTCTGACTTTTTTGGCATAAAATATATATTGATGTAATCCTTATTATTTAACAGGGATTCTTTTTAAAGAAAAGCATTTCCAGAGTTTATTCTTTTCAGCTTTTGAAGAGAAAGGTATAGACAGAAGTTTTCTGGACTAAATTTTTTATGAATAATTTGCAGAGGATTTGGGTAAACCTCTGATTTTCATGAATTATTTATATATATTCATAAGCATATGACTAAATTGAGACGTTTATTGAAATCCTCTGCAATTCGAGGGGAATTACTTTTTATAATGTTTTCAGTTTTATGAAATGTTTTTTGTTGTGTGGGATATTCAATTACTCAAGAAACTTCTGTATAATGTATATTTTGGTTCTGAAAAGGTACTTTAAAAGTTTCTACAATAAATAGCATGAGGACAGCGTACTGATGACAATTTTAGATGAAGCCACAGCTGGGATGAAATCCGTTTATCTTGAGCCCATGAAGGAAAATAAGAAAAGAATTGTTAAAGATCTTTTGAAATATTTTGAAACAAATCAGAGAGGTTACATCAAGGTTCCAACTGGCTGGGGAAAGACCTTTGTTTCGAAACACATCATGAAAACTTACTACGACGAGGGAAAGATTATGCTTTTCCTAGTCTCGAAAAACAACCCTCTTCTTAATCAGACCTATTATGATGGAAAGAAAAAACATCCTATTTTTCCCAATAGTGCAATCCTCTCTTCTGAGCATAAGATAGATAAAAATGAACTTGCTGAAATTTTGGAATGTCTCGGGAAAGAAAAAAGTGGAGGCTTTGTGCTTTTCGCCTCTTTACAGACAATATTGGGAAAACAGGGTTCTGAAATCAAAGATCTAATTCTTGAATTTACAGACATTGCGATCGTGGATGAAATTCATAACTTCATCAACAACAAAGGGAACGATTTTCTCAATGAGTTTGGTGAACGGACAAAAATCTTGGGCATGACTGCGACTCCATTCCAGGGTATAGTCGGAAATGTCAAGTTCGTGGATGAAATTGCAGGGGATATGAGAGAGATTTATTCTAAAACGCTTCCTGAATGTATTCTAGACGGAGAACTTGCGCCCCTTCAATATACGATTGCAGAGAGTTCAGAAGATATTTTTGAGATCTTTGATTTCGAAAAAGGTTTGGATGAACTTGATAAGCAGGATCTTTTTCTTGACTGCAGCACTGCTGATAAGTTAAAGAAAGTTATACGAAGAACACAGTTTGCAAAAGATGTTTATGATTTGATGGTAAAACAAAAAGCTTTAAAAACCCTTGTATTTTGTGCCCCTGTCCGGAAGCGGGTCTATGGAGCTGGGGCATATGGAGCAAAAATTAATGCTTTTCATGCAAAGCTTACTTCCTCGGTTTTCAATGGAGAGATTTCTGATGCAGAACTGAATCAGGGCTCTGCTCCTGTCCTGCCCGCAAGTTTTGAGAATTATACCCCCAAAGGACAATTCAAAAATTCGGTATTTATAACTTCTGAATTGCCTAAAGAAACTCAAAATGACCTTATTACAGCTTTCAAAGAGATCGGAAGACCTCCTTATATCCTCTGTGCTGTAGGTATGTTGATTGAAGGTTTTGATTTCCCGGGCCTAGAATCCATTTTCCTACTGCGTCCTACCCTGAGCATGCGCCTCTTTGAGCAACAGATCGGAAGGGTGACGAGGCTGTCCCCTGTCTCAGGAAAGCAACAGGGAAGAATTGTTGAAATTTCGGATAACATTGAATCTCTCTACCAGCGCTTTGGGGAAGGAGTTTTTAATGGGGAAAAAGTAAATCAAATCCAGATGCTACAACCTGAAATACGAATTGAAGAGCTATTTTCCGAGGGAGATGCAGCCAGGGCGATTGAAGAAGGGAAGATCAAGATCAACAAGGTAGAGCTTAGAGCACTCGGAAAAGGAAAAGATACACAGTTTAAGGAAATGCCAGTTCGACTTCCTCCAACCGCCCTTAGGGCGAAATATTTCTCACGCCTGCTAACTCTGATAGAGGAAAAGAATATCGGAGCTTTTGAAAGGGAAAAACGGGAACTCATGCGGGATGCTCTGAGATTCAGGGTCAGGGAAGTCAAAGATGCTGAAGAATTATCGATTCTTACAGAACAGATTAATAAACTCAAGCGGGAAGCATATGAAGACCGCAGATTAGGAGATGTCCCGAGACAGCATAAACCTAAGGTCTTCGGGGAAGTTGAGTGGCTGCTGAAACTTCAGGCTTTAAATTCCCTTAAGTATGAAGGCAAACACCTTTCTATATCCGAAAAAAACTGGATATTTAATACCTTGGGTTTCGAATCAGATTTCAGGAAAATAGACATGTACAGACTTAAATGTCTTAAACTCGGTTCTGCCCAGAAGACTATCCAGGATCTTATAAAGGTTCTGGGGTTCATAAGCCGTCTATCGTCTTCAAAAACATATCAGTTCATTGATAAGAGAAAGAAAGAGCAATGGAAGCGAGAATTTCTGCCTGCAATTTATTGGGGTTTCTGCTTTATTAATGACTCTTCAGAACTCAGAGAACTTTTTGAGTCTACAGAATGGGACAGGCGGGTTAAAAATATAATTCGGCAGAATTAAATTTTCATTTCAATCAAATACAGTAAGCTTGTTTCGAGGATGGAAACCTCCCTTAGAACAGCTATTAATGAACTGATTTTTATTTTATACAATCTTTTTACTATATAAAAGAGCTAATTAATGAGAAAGATTGTGTATATAAAATATGATACCAAATAGTTTTTTGTATGAAGTATTGTAAAAAATCTATTCTCGTTTTTAAATCATAAACCTAGTTTTATGGGTTAAAAGGGTAGTAAATAAGTTGCTTGATTGATAAAAATCTTGATTTGAAGGCAAAAGGGAATTGTTACAAAGACAAAAATGATTGTAACAGTACATTTCAAGTCAGACAGTGGTCATATCATATAGATTCACTAACAAAATGATTGAAACAAATGTATCCTTAGGGCTTACACTGGTTAACTACCAAATAATCGCATGAGAATCAAACTACCTGAAACATGCTGATTTTTACAAACTCATTTGTGTTGAGTTTGGTCATCAGATGCATCAAATGAATAATTCTAATCCATTTAGTTGTCATTTAAAGCTACATCTCTTATTTCTAAAAGTTCACACAATCTATTCAAAGCATATTTTTTTTCGTGTATCATAACTTGTAATTTATTAACTTCCACTTCTAACTGCGCTATTTCTATTTTTAATTGTATTATCTGCTCTTTAATGAGCTCATTACTTTGCATCATATCAGCTCAGTCTAATGTTTTCATGTTCCTTAAATCATGATACTGGTTTTATATATAAATTAATGTGTTTTCAGTAGTTTCGAATCCCGTTAGTTACTAAACCATTTCTACAAATAAGAAATAAATCAAAAAATTATTTAAGGTAATTAAGTCGTTGATTCTGGCAAAAAAATGACTCCATTTCTAGTACAGATACAACTAGTTAATTTATTGTATTTTCGGAATTATTTAACATCATTGATATGATAACTTTACCTTATGAAGCAAACTATAGCTATCAACAAGTTCTTACTATTTCATTTAATGCTTCACATATTTACAAATTATCTTGAATCTGCAACTAAATATCCAAAATCAAAAATACAACAAATAAATTCCTTCAGGTTGATATACCGACATTCTATAGATTTACACAAATGCATTGGGAGTGGGATTGCCTCAAAGGCTAATTTTACATCCGTGATCAAAGTTAGATTTGAGGCTTGTTTTTGAATTTACATAGCTTTTTTCTTGTTTTTGAGGGTCTAAAAAAGGTGTATTCCCTTCACAGTACTTTAGTGACTACGGCATCTAACTTTTCTTCCAACGCTTTAATTTGCTAAAAATTCAACAATTGAAGTTGCTCTTTACATTCAATCAGTGTATTTTTTTCATTTATGTTAAAAGATCATTAATCCCTTTAGCTGATTGCTGTTTACAATTCTCTTCAAACATTAAATTCTATCTGAAGATGAGCAGTACATTCTATAACTGCTGTAGGGTTCCCATTCACCGTAAATTGTTATTCCTTTAAACTTGCAAGAATTCCCATAGCTTCTAATGCTTTAGATTTTCTCTTTAGATAAGAAAACTAAAATATGTATTTGTCATTGAAAGTTACATGAAGCAATATCCTTTTTTCTTGATTTTCGTTCCTGTTTCATAACAATGGGTATCATGAGAAGTTATTAATTTATTTCTAACAACGTTTTCAAGTTCCTATTAATTCTGGAAACATCTTTTTTCTGCTTAAATTATGGTAGCAGAACAGATTTTTATCCCCCAAAGCTATCAAAAAACTCAATTAATCCTTCCAGAGGGGCTAAATTAGTAGCTTTTATAGTAGTTTGCTGAGCCTATAATATTTGAATCATACTGGACTGTATATTTCACGGATTCTGGAAAAACACCTTTATTTAATCTTCTACATTAAGGAAAGATCTCCATCTGACTTCGATGTTCTGAAAATTAAGATTTGTAGCTGAAATGTCAAAAGTTTATCTTTTTTAATAAGCTTAGACTTCAATATTCTCAATATAGTGGCTGAATTCTTCACAGTAGCTAAAAGAATGTTCGATTAGTCAATCAGAATCATTAAACATTTACATAATTTTTCTGGATAACTTTATTGATCTCAAGGTTTCTTGATATCCTTTTTGTAGTGACTCGTTGGATTTGTTCCTCTCAACAAGAACATCATTAAAAGGAAATTTGTTACTGTTATGATTGTTTTGATTCAAGCGAGATCCTAATAAGATTAATGAGAATTTCGATAAATCCTAAATTTTGTTATGTGCTTATAAATTGTATATAAATGACTCTTGAAAATCAGAGGTTTACTGAAATCCTCTGATCTTTCAGTGGGTTATTTAATTTGAGATTCAAGACTTTCAATATAAACAATAACTCTAGGGTTTTGAGCACACAGAACAAGAATCTCTTCTTTTTCATCAGCAATAAAAAGAGTTCATTTTACATCCAATTTTTTTTCCTTCTGAGGAAAAATTGTGTGGTCACTCATAAAGCTATCTGAATAGTTAGGTATATTTTTGCTGATTTTGACAATATAATAGCTTAATTGTGACAAAAATAGGGGCTATTTTGTGGAATCGATTATCAAATATTATATACTAATTAAATCTTGTCAAATCAATTTGAACTAAAAATAGGATTGATTTTCATTAGAAATTAGTGGATACTTTCAACCTAAGGTTAAAAGATTCAGTTGGCTCCATTTTCTATTTTCAAGACTAAGTTTCAGAGGAATTCTTATATAGAAGTGCTTGCATTAAGAATAGGAAAATTACGCACAAAAATAATGTGTTTAGTAATAGGATTAATAAAAATCCATATAAATTCATATCATTAAAAGGAGATTAAAGCTTGGCAGCACAACCGATTTTTATTTTAAGGGAAGGCAGCAAGAGAACCCATGGTTCCGATGCCCAGCACAACAATATTATGGCCGCAAAGGCAGTCGCTGAGGCAGTAAGGACCACTCTTGGGCCGAAGGGTATGGACAAGATGCTTGTAGACTCTCTAGGTGATGTGGTTATCACCAACGACGGAGCAACAATTCTCAAAGAAATGGACATCGAGCACCCAGGTGCAAAGATGATCGTAGAAGTGGCGAAGACCCAGGATGCTGAAGTAGGAGATGGAACCACCACAGCAGCTGTGCTCGCAGGAGAATTCTTGAAGAAAGCTGAAGACCTGCTGGAAAGTGGTGTTCATCCCACAGTGATTGCAAGTGGTTATAGGCTTGCAGCAGATCAGGCTGCACGGATACTTGAAACCATTACTATTAGTGCATCCCCTGAAGATACTATAACACTCGAAAAACTTGCAACCACAGCTATAACAGGTAAGGGCGCAGAGGCTAATAAGGAACACCTTTCCAGGCTTGCAGTTAAGGCAGTTAAGTCAGTTGTTGAGGTTAACGAGGATGGAAAGATCACTGTGGATATCGAGGACATCAAGATCGAAAAGAGGCCAGGGGGGAGTATTGGGGACTCCGAAATTATCGAAGGTGTGATCATCGATAAAGAACGCGTTCACACTGGAATGCCGGAAATAGTCGCCGATGCCAAAGTTCTGCTCTTGAGTGTGCCCATAGAACTCAAGAAAACCGAAACAAAAGCCGAAATAAAGATCACCACCCCTGACCAGATGCAATTGTTCTTAGATCAAGAAGAATCCATGCTAAAGGAAATCGTGGAAAAGGTAATAAGGACAGGTGCAAAAGTGGTCTTCTGCCAGAAAGGCATTGATGATCTAGCCCAGTATTATCTTACAAAAGCTGGTATTTTCGCAATGCGTAGGGTTAAGAAGAGCGATATGGACAAGCTCTCGCGGGCAACAGGTGCAAAGATCATCACAAGCATGGACGAAATTGAAGAATCCGACCTTGGCTATGCCGGTTTTGTGGAAGAAAAGGACGTTACAGGTTCCAGGATGACTTTCGTTACAGGTTGCAAGGACAGCAAAACCACCTCAATTCTTCTTCGCGGCGGAACTGAACATGTAGTTGAGGGGATTGAGAGAGCTCTCGAAGACGCTCTCCGAGTTGTGGGTGTTGCTCTCGAAGACCAGAAGATAGTTGTGGGTGGAGGCTCACCTGAAATTGAACTGGCCCTCAGGCTCAAAGAATACTCAGCAACCCTTAAAGGCAGAGAACAGCTTGCTGTTATGAAGTTCGCAGAGTCCCTCGAAATTATTCCTCAGACACTTGCCGAAAATGCAGGGCTTGACCCAATAGATATGCTTGTGGAAATGCGCTCCCAG
>PMJC01000206.1 GCA_003157235.1 Methanosarcina sp. | reverse complement strand
GAGAATAGGAGATGCTGCAAGTGAGATATTCCTTGCCATTGACCACAAGGATCTCAAAGGCATCCTTATAGGAGGGCCTTCTCCGACAAAAGAAGAGTTTTACGCAGGGGAGTTTCTGCATCATGAGCTCCAGAGGAAAATTATTGGACTATTTGATATATCTTACACGGATGAATCCGGACTTTCCGAGCTGTTGAATGCTGCAGGGGAAAAGCTCCAGGATCTTGAGCTTATGGGGCAAAAAAATGCTGTCAAGGCCTTTTTCAAAGAACTTATTTCTGACTCAGGAAAAGTAGCTTATGGGGAAACTCAGGTCCGGGCAAACCTCGAGATTAATGCTGTTGAAATGCTCTTGCTCTCCGAAGATCTACGGGCTGAAAGGGTGACCACGAAATGCAGCGTTTGCGGATACGAAAATAAATGGACGAGGCGCTGGAAACCAGGTGAATCTGCTCCTACAACCGGAAACTGCCCAGAGTGTGGTTCTTCCATTGATGTAACAGATGTAACTGATATAGTTGATGAACTATCAGCGCTTGCTGACAAAAGCAATGCAAAGGTTACTTTCGTGTCTACTGACTTTGAAGAAGGTTCCCAGCTCATGAATGCTTTTGGAGGCATTGCTGCAATCCTGAGGTACAATACAGGGGTCTGATTTCACTAATGAGACCTGTCTCCCATATCAAGCACTTTTTTATCCAATACTTTTTTAATGGAACTGCCCTTAGAGCAGTGGATCAAAATTTAGTAAATAAATAAATTTTTCATTATTTTCTGGGTTTTGATTGATTGCAGTCAATTGCCAATTAATTAATGGTGAATTTTTAATATTTCAGAGGATATTAAAAAGTCTCTAAATTAATGTTATCATATTATTTTCATAGTTGTTACAGGTGATTTATCTTGTTCATGGAACTCAAAGCTCAGGCTGTATCAATTTTAAAAGATGCTATCCAAAAAATCGGGTTTGGTGTTAAGGATTCCGAACTTTATTTTGAAACTTCTTCTCATGCCGACCTTGCAAGCAGAGCTGCCTTCAGGCTGGCAAGCCTTCACAGACAAAATCCCACATACATAGCCTCACGCATTGTTTCTGCAGTTAAAATTCCGGATGGTTCGTATATAGAAGAAGTAGATTCCTCAGGCCCTTATATTAATTTTCACGCAGGGAGACACTACTTGAATAGGACCATCGCCACAATCCTGGAAGAGAAAAAAAAATTTGGTTGTGGAGCCCAAAAAAATACAATTATCCTTGAACATACCTCAGCAAACCCTAATGGCTCCTTGCATGTGGGACACATTCGCAATTCAATTATTGGAGATACTCTTGCTCGCATTCTCAAGCGCGCAGGGTACAATGTGGAAGTGCAGTACTATGTCAATGATATGGGACGCCAGATTGCTGTAGTCTCCTGGGCATGTGAACACTTTGAGCTTGACCGTTCCAAAAAACCAGATGCTGCTATTGCTGACATATATATTAAGGCAAACACCGAATTAAATAAAAATTCAGAATATGTAACTGAAATAGATGTCCTTATGAAAAACGTGGAAGCTGGAGACATCAAGACCATAGAACGCTTTGATAAGGCAGTTGCCCTAGCAATTGCCGGAATCAAGGCGACTCTTCTTC
The DNA here is from genome assembly GCA_003157235.1 of Methanosarcina sp. Lineage (GTDB taxonomy): Archaea > Halobacteriota > Methanosarcinia > Methanosarcinales > Methanosarcinaceae > Methanosarcina. The sequence continues at coordinate 4,070 of PMJC01000206.1, read as the reverse complement.
GGTTAAACGTAGCTCATGATAAGTTCGTCAATGAATCTCGTTTCCTTAAATCCGGGGCAGTAAAAGATATAATCGAGCGGATCAAGGCTACTGGAAGGACAAAAATTGACAACGGAGCCGTTGTGGTAAACCTTTCTGACTACGGGTTTGAGAAAACCCTCGTAATACAGCGCTCAAATGGAACTTCTCTTTACACTACAAGAGACCTTGCTTATCACGAATGGAAAATAGAGCAAGCAGACCGTGTAATTGATGTACTTGGGGCAGATCACAAACTGATATCTGGCCAGCTCAGGGCTACGCTGAATGCAATCGGAATCAAGGAACCTGAGATTGTGATCTTCGAGTTTGTATCTCTCCCTGAAGGCTCAATGAGCACACGCAGTGGCCAGTTCATAAGTGCTGATGACCTCTTTGACAGGGTCATTGAAGCTGCCCTCAAACAGGTAAATACGCGCCGCCCGGAAACATCTGATGATTTCAAGAAGGAGGTTTCAGAAATGGTCGGAATAGGTGCAGTGAGATACGATATAGTCAAGGTCTCCCCAGAAAAATCTACCGTTTTCAATTGGAAAGCGGCTCTGGACTTTGAGAAGCAGGGAGCTCCTTATATCCAATATTCCTATGCCAGAGCCTGTAGTATCCTCAAAAAGGCAAAAGAGGATGCTACCTGGGAATTTTCCTTCGAAACAAATCCCTCTCTACTTGTTGAGGATAGCGAAATAAATCTAATCAAAAAGATGGCAATGTTTGACCATATAATATATCTTGGGGCCCTAGAACTCAAACCTCATGTTCTCGCAATCTATGCTCGCGAACTCGCAGATGCTTTTAATCAGTTCTATCATTTTATTCCGGTCATTTCTGCCGAGGATGAAAAAGTCAAGGCTGCAAGACTAGCCCTTGTAGACTGTGCAAGAATTGTGCTTGCAAATTCCCTTGATACTCTGGGAATCGCAGCCCCTGAATCTATGTGAAAAGAAAAAAAGTGATAAAAGAGAGAAAATAAAAAGTAGAAAATGAATCTTTCTCATCAATTAATAATCTTAATACTATTTCTTCGCATCACAGTTTACATGTCAATAATTTTAATACGATTCACTTGTTATAAATAGTATACCATTCAACTAGTTTTCAACAGGCTTGAAGATGATGATTTGTTACGAGTGTAAATGATGAATGAGGAAGCAACGATCCAATGGATTGAGGATATCAACATAATTACAGCGCTGATATCTTTCACTTACCGCTCTGTCCATAAGTATTTTGTTAGAGAACTTAGTCAGTATCACATTGGATGGGGGCATTTCGCTATTCTGATGTCACTGTATGATCAAGAAGGCCGTAGCCAGGATAGCCTTGCACAATCAAAAGGATTTAATAAAACGATGATTGCAAAATCTATATTGAGATTGGAAGAAGAAGGTATTGTTTACCGTAAAATCGATCCGAAAGACAAACGAATCAAAAGGCTATATCTTACAGAAATTGGCAGAAAATTGAAGCCAGAGATGGTGAGAATAGGATTTGAGATAAATGCATTTTTGCTTAAGGGTTTTGATTCAGATGAATTCTCATCAGCTACCGAGGTCGTTAGGAAGATTGCATTGAATGCAGCTAGACTCTAATGAACACACATTCCAAAGGTAGAGATTAAAGAGTATTTCGATAAACCTCTGACTTTTTTGAATTATATATATACAATTTATAGGCATAGGATGAAATATAGGGTTTTATCGAAATCCTCTAAAATATTATTTAAAATGGGCTCCAAGCAGCAATAAGGACTTACGCACTTAAGAAACAAAATTAAGTATAATATACATCATGATTTCAAATCTATATTAAAGCCGGCTAGGTTTTAGAGCTGTGATTTTTCAGTCTAACAGGTTAAGTCCTAAAGAATATAGTACCTTTGAATGTTTGCAAGTGCTGAAAATGGTCTAAATTTAATATTGTTTTAATTGAAAAAATACAAGGATCAATCATGCAAAATATACTTGTAGTCCAATCCCTTACTAAAAAATTTGATGATTTCACCGCTGTAAATGACATCAGCTTTAATGTTGAAAAAGGTTCGATATTCGCTTTTCTCGGTCCAAACGGCGCAGGCAAATCCACGACAATAAAAATGCTCACCACAGTCCTGAAGCCCACATTCGGAGAAATAAGCATCAATGGTTTTGATGTACTCAAAGAACAAAGTAAGGCTCGTGAATCTTTTGGAATCGTTTTCCAAGACAATAGCCTTGATGAAGATCTTACAGCCTACGAAAACATGGTCTACCATGCAGTTATCTACAAAGTACCTAAAAAAGAAAGAGCAGAACGGATTCAGAAAGCTCTTGCTATTGTTGGACTCTGTGATAGATGGAGCGAATATGTCAAAAAGTATTCAGGGGGGATGAAGCGTCGGCTAGAGATTGCACGGTCATTTGTCCATTACCCTAAAATTCTTTTCCTAGATGAGCCCACTGTGGGCCTTGACCCCCAAACTAGAAACGCTATATGGAGCCACATCAGAAAATTGAACGAAGAACAAAAAATAACGGTTTTTCTAACAACGCATTACATGGAAGAAGCTGAAGCAATTGCAAACAATGTCGCAATCATTGATCACGGTAAAATTATAGAATCTGGCACAGTTGAGGAAATTAAAAAACGAACCAAAACCGAATTATTAGAGGAGGCATTCCTTAAGTTGACAGGTAGGGATATCCGTGATGATAATAATGGAGCAAATAAACAAAAAATGATTCTTGGCCTGGGGAGGATGAGATAATGATCGAAATTATCTATATACTCTGCCTTAGGCAGTTCAAGCATTATTGGCGCTCCAAAGCCAGGTTGATAGGTTCTCTTGGCCAGCCTCTACTTTTCATGGTAGCATTCGGATTCGGATTTGGTCCAATGTATACCATAGCCAATAAAGGGGCAAACTACATTGACTTTCTAGCTCCGGGAATTATCACCATGGCAATTCTCTTTACAGCTGTTTTTTCGGGCCTTGAAATAATCTGGGACAGAAAATTCGGCTTTCTTAAAGAGACCCTGGTAGCTCCGATATCTAGGACAGAAATCATGATCGGTAAAACATTTGGAGGTGCAACAATAGCAATGATTCAGGGCTTAATCATGCTAAGCATGACCTATTTGTTTGGGTTCAGGATTCCCAATCTAGGTAGCCTTTGGATGGGGCTAATTTTCATGTTCCTGATAGCTATATTCTTTTCAGGCCTTGGCCTTACAATAGCCTCAAAAATGGAAGATATGCAAGGTTTCCAAATGATATTGAATTTCCTGCTTATGCCCATCTATTTCCTATCAGGAGCTCTCTTCCCCCTTCAAAATTTGCCGGATTCAATTTATTTAATAAGTAGACTCGATCCACTTACCTATGGCGTAGACGGTCTAAGAGGATCATTGGGCGGAGTAAGCACTTTCGGCATCTACAACGATCTGTTAGCAATAGGTTCACTGTCAGTCCTTATATGTGCAATTGGAACAGTGTTTTTTTTGAAAATAGAGGCATAAGTATCCATAGTTCCCCTCCAAAAAACCGGGTTTAAAGGTCCAAAGATTGAAAAACCAAAAAAAGAGTAGGGGGAGGTAGTAGTTTCGATTTGATGTAGTTCCGAATGACTATTGAGGATTAAAATAAACCTCTGATTTTCACGAGTCATTTGAGAATTTCGATAAACTCTATGCATTTGACATTGGAAAGTTTAAGTCTTTAACAATAATTTTTACTCATGAAAAATCTTACTTATTTTGCTCTTAAAGAAGAATACAAACGTCTTCAGCCAGTTGGAGATAAATTTGCTGAAATTGATTCCTTAATTGCTTGAAAATCTTTTCGTATCATTTTTGAGTTTTTTTGTCTATGTTTTCGATAACTTGATCATTGCATTTAATACAGAAATATACCGTATTTGACCAATTACATCCCAGTAAATGCAAAAAAGTATTCTGAAATACAGAAATATATTTAGTATATTTTGATGCAGGTTAAGTATAAATTAATTAATTGTTATATGACGTCTGGTTGGTTTGTCAGAAATTGGATAACG
>PMJC01000141.1:5206-23416 GCA_003157235.1 Methanosarcina sp. | reverse complement strand
CTCAGCTTTTTGCTAACCCTGTGAAAGATAATATGGGCATCTCTAAGAGACATATCAGATTGAACAAGTAGATACATACCGACCTTGATATCTCCCATGCTTCCACGTGTCCGGATTTTATGACAATCATTTACTCCATCAATTTTGATAATTAATTCCCTTATTTCCTCTTCTTCAATCCTGGACATATCTAGAAAGGATCTTGAGCTCTCTTTTACAATTATGTATCCGGCCCTGAAAATTATAACAGAGATCAGTACAGAGACTATAGGGTCAATGATAGGAAAACCTAACTCTATGGCAGCCAGCCTTACTATGATCGAGACAGAGGTATAAAGATCACTTTTCATATGTATAGAACTATAAGCACCTGACTTCTGAGAGATTGACCCTGTCTATACTCATATCTTGTGACCAAATAATTAATACACATTGTCACAAGTACTATGAGGAAACTCACAGCAGTAACCCCGGGCCTGTTTGGGATCAGGAAATGGTTGAGAGCGTTTCGGAAAATTTCAACGCCTACAAAGATTAGCAGTAATGCAATTAAAACAGAGGCTATTGTTTCATATTTTTGGTATCCGTAAGGATGATCTCTGTCCAGTGGGTGGGATGCAATTAAATTTCCAGCCAATCCTGTAATGTTGGAGATTCCATCAAAAAGAGAATGATAGCCATCTGCAGTCATGCTTAAAGCACCGGTTTGAGTCCCATAAATAATTTTTGCAAATGCTACTACAAGATTTAGAATTAGGGCATAGATGAAAGCTCGCTGGATTTTTCTAAACTTTTCTAACAAATCTGATACCTTGCAATGAAATTGTACGGAACCTGGATACAAAGTAGTTAAAAAAAGCTTAATGCAGATAAACTATAAGTAATAAATTATCAACAATATATTAATTTATCCTTTTGTTATTCATAGGATTTATGCAAATGTATCGTGTCCCGTTAACTGACTTATATTTTTATCATAGTGCCATGACAATTTAAGTCTTTAGCATAATCTGTGATATTTGCTTATCATCATTCTTTCTTATAAATTTTCAGTCCATTTTTTTGTGGTCATTCAGTATCTTCGTCCATGCAACCACTTAATGAGTAAGTGTCACCGTGTCAGCGAGTGCATGTCAATATAATAATTTAGGATTTCCCGAAGTTATTAACGGTGATAACTATGTCTACGGATCTTATAGATAATGGAAGCTAAGAAAATGGCTAACAGAAACAGGGAAAAAATACCAGACCAAATTAAGAAACAAACTCATAAGCTAACATTGAAATAGATTTTAATTATAATAAGGGGGGTTTACAGAAGTAAAAAAATAAACATTGACTAAAAAAAGGTAATTCAAATTACAAACTTAAATAAAATTAAACACAGACAATAAGTTCGATGGGAAAAATTATGAAAAATAATACTTTTGAGGAGAAATCTGTGGAAAGTCTGAAGAGAGTCCAGGACCCAATTTCTAAACTTTTTTTATTCCCTTGAATCCATTATATATATTACTGCAAATCTTCAGTGATTACTCGCGGTGGTTTACATCCCGAAAATCGTTTCTCATTCCGAGAAGTGAAGCTAACGCTTCACGACATCTCGTTGACTGAAAACTCCAACCATGTTATTGTCATTATCTGTTACGGGAAGTGATCGGTAGATCTATTCTAAATCCAGGCTTGTAAACATACTTTGGAATCGCAGTACTAGTTTATAGATGTAGTTATTAATCGTATGAAAATAGACAACGAAAAACATCAAGCTGAAAATAATTTTTTTCAGCCAATATTATAAGTAACAGATATTTCATAAAGTGTGCATATGGAGAATTTAAACTTTTTTATAGACCTGTTCATGCATCTTGACACGCACTTACGCGCAATTACAAATGAATATGGTTTACTGATATATTTACTGTTGTTTGCTATTGTCTTTTGTGAAACCGGTCTGGTGATAACTCCTTTCTTACCGGGGGATTCTCTAATCTTTGCAACTGGAGCTCTGGCTGCCAGCGGCTCGCTCAACTTATTTATTATATTAGTTGTTCTATGTCTTGCAGCCGTTACAGGAGACGCTGTAAATTATCATATAGGTCATTTTTTAAGAAATAGAGTAGCAAGTCACGAAAAAATACGGTTTATTAAACAGGAACATCTTGATCGTACACACGTATTCTTTGAAAAATATGGTGTGAAAACGATAATCATAGCCCGCTTTATCCCTATTATCCGTACTTTTGCACCTTTTGTAGCAGGTGTGGGAATAATGCCCTATTCAAAATTCATTAGCTATAACGTCATCGGTGGAGTAGCATGGGTATCTGGATTCCTTTTTGGAGGATATCTTTTTGGAAACTTGCCAGTTGTAAAAGATAACTTCAGCTTTGTAATAATTGGAATAATTTTTGTTTCACTACTTCCGGGTGTTATCACATATATTCAAAGCAAACGTGATCCAAAAACCGCATGATAAATTGAAAACCGAACGTATATTCTCTGAATTTGCTCTTTAGCCAAGTAATATTAATATCCCACAAAATCGAGAGATTAAGAATATGTCTGTTGAGTCGTTAAATAACGAACTGATAATATACGAAAATATAGGGATCTCGTTTGAAAACAAAAAAGTTCTTTCAGGTTTCAACCTGAGTGTAAAGAAAAAACAAAAAATCCTTTTGCGAAGAAAATCCGGGACCAAGAAAACTACTCTTTTAAAAATGTTGCTGGGCTTTACAAAGCCTGTGGAAGGTACACTTTACTTTCAGAACCGGATAATTAACTCCAAGACATGCTGAAAAGCCAGACAGAAGATCGCTTACGTGGTACAGGATACAGATCTTGAGGAAGGAAAGGTAACAAATCTGTTAAATGAGATCTTTTTTTACAGAGCAAATAAAGATAAGCTGGACTCTGAGAAACTGCGGATTTTCATGCGGGAGCTGGGGCTGGAAGACGATATTCTTGACAAGAATTTTCAAGAACTTTCGGGCGGAGAAAAGCAGCGAATAGGAATCCTCATTGCCCTCCTCCTGAACAGGGATATATATCTGCTCGATGAGGTCACTTCTGCTCTTGATGTGAACTTAAAAAAGAAAGTGGCTGATTATTTCCTTGCCCGAGAAAACTGGACACTTCTGGTAATCTCCCATGATCGGGAATGGGAGTGCGATTGGATCGAAAAAATAGATCTTGAAAACAAATCATAAGAAGCTGCCATAACCAATTCTCAAACTAGATAAATAAACAAAAAAACCAAAATCCAAGAAGACTCAAAAATGCCGATTTATGATATAAGCTATACCTCATTAATTTTTTGTTTTTTCTTACTTGCAATTCCGATTTTCATAAGCCGGAAAATCCGGCTTGAACTCGAAAAAAGCACTTTGGCAGCTGTCTTTAGGATGTCTATACAGCTCTTTCTTGCAGGCCTCTTTCTTAACTTCATTTTTAACCTGAACAACGGATTTCTGAACCTAGCCTGCGTAGGAGTAATGACCTTCTTTGCGTCCTATACGACAATAAAAAGTGCGGACTTGAATGTAAAAAAACTCTTTGTGCCTATCATTTTATCCATTGCCTTTTCAAACCTGGCGGTCCTTTTGTATGTTAATAAATTCGTTATCAATCTTGATGCTCTCCTTGATACACGCTACCTGATCCCTCTAGCAGGTATGTTGCTTGGAAATGCACTTCGAGGAAATGTGGCAGGGATAGGTGACTTTTATACCGATATCAAGCGGAACGAAAATCGCTACCTTTACAACTTATCCATTGGAGCAGATATGTATGAGGCTGTTCTCCCATACCTGCGAAAAAGTTTGAGGGCTGCAGTAAAACTCACCCTTGCAAACATTTATTCAATTGGAATTGTTGCCTTGCCTGAGATAATGACAGGGCAAATCCTTGGGGGAGCAAGCCCGCTTGTAGCCATTAAGTATCAGATTGCCATCATGATAGCAATTTATGTCTCAACTCTCCTGAGCACAATCCTCAGCATTCTCGCAAGCTTGAGGACAGCCTTTGATGAGTACGGACTCGTAAATAAGGAGCTTTACGGGAAAAACTTCTGAAAAAATGTGCTATGAGTGTGCAAAAGATCGAAAATACCCCGAGTTCAGTTGTAGGTAATTAATAGAACCCTGTGATATCCTGCTCGATTGGAGTGCTTTTTCTTATGCAGTCTGCTCCACTATCGANNTTTTCCATTTTTATTTCTCTCTTCAATCTATGCTTTTCTGAACTCGGCTATTCTACATCATATAGAAATATATAAAATATGACCGAGGACCACTAGTAAATGCAGAAAGAGTATTAAAAAGCATAGCAAAATTCAATAAATACCCTTGCTGTCGATTTTCAATTTGAGCCAGTAAGTCCTAATCACATGAATACTTTCATCTAACTTCCTCAAACCTTTTTATGTTTTTTATTTCATATTACTACAATGCTTACCCTTAATCCCAAAGTAAACAATTTCGAAAGGCATATTACCTTCCATATAGACATGGATAGCTTTTTTGCATCTATAGAGGTCAGAGAAAGGCCAACATTGAAGGGACTGCCAGTGGTTGTAGGCTCTGACCCTAAAAGAGGATCAGGCAGAGGAGTTGTGAGCACGTGTTCATATGAGGCAAGAAAATATGGAATCCATTCTGCAATGCCAATTTCACAGGCCTACAGGCTCTGTCCTGATGCTGTCTTTTTACCTGTAAATATGAAGCTGTATGGTGGAGTTTCGGCAAATGTAATGGAAATTTTGAAAGGTTTTGCTGAAAAGTTCCAGCAAGTCAGTGTGGATGAAGCCTATCTTTTACCAGGGCCTGAGATCAGGAATTTTGAGGAGGCTGCTATCTGTGCCCTTAGAATTAAGGATGCAGTTCAGAGGCAGGAAAGAATTACCTGTTCTGTAGGAATCGGGCCAAATAAACTTATTTCAAAGATTGCTTCTGGATATCAGAAACCTGACGGGCTTACAATTGTTAGGCCTGAAGAGGCCACAGATTTTCTTTTTCCGCTAAAAGTTTCAAAAATCCCCGGAATAGGGAATAAAACAACCGAAACCTTAAAAGAGATGGGAATAACCAAAGTAGAAGAACTAGCAAATTGCAATGTCCAGCTTCTTTCGGAAAAGTTTGGAAAGATGGGGCTCCAGATGAAGCAGATGGCAAATGGGCTCGATTTTGAAGAGGTTCGAGAAAGAGAAAGCGTAAATTCGATAAGCAGGCATGTGACCTTTGAGAAAGATACAACAGACCCTGGGGAAATTGAAGGGGCTCTGGGTATGCTTGCTGAGAGTGTACACAGCTCTCTACTAAAACACCGCTTCCTTTTCAAAACAGTAACCCTTATAGTTCGTTTTGAAGACTTTTCAACATATACACGCTCAAAAACTGGTTCGATTTGGACTTCTGATATTTTTGTTATTAACCGGACAGTTATGCAACTCCTTTCGGAATTTATTGGAAGGCAAAAATTCAGGCTTGTAGGAGTAGGAATCACAAAACTAAGGGAAAGAGACAAGAGACAAACTCTGATTACAGATTTTACTTAATAGCTCTGGAGACTTTTTATTGTTTTCTGAGTTTTTGATTGATTGCAGTTGATTGTCGGTGAAATTGATGGTAAATTTTAGCGATCACAGAAAATATTAAAAATCTCAAGATTTTTGTGCTCACTGTTTTCAGTAACTTGCTGACATTACATCAGTTCATTTTCCTGACAATCAATTTCTTCACAGCCTTTTTTTCGTCCATTTCTTTATCTGTATTTTTAGTGCTTTCAAAATCTTCGACCCAGACCCAGAAATGATATTCATTGTCAATTCCAGGGTCTCTAATGCGAATCTCAATGGGATCTTTTCTTGTAGTTTCCCTTTTCTCTCTGAATTTTTGATGAAATATTTTTGCTGCAGCTTTTTCGGGGCCAAGCGCGGAGACTACTCCTATAATTCTCCGATTTTCATCTGTGCCAATGAAGGTTTTTTCCTTTTTTTCTTGTTTCACTGAAGATTCCTGCTTTATGGTTTCCCGCCTGATCTGCCTCTTTACCCTATTAAGAGCTTCTTCTGTATTTTTTTCTTTAGGAATTGCCCTTGAAGCTTTGATTTCGGAAAGGTTCTTTTCTTTTTTCTCAGGTGGGATATAAGGAACTTTTCCCATAATTTCGTGCAGGATCATAATTGCAGCATGCTTATCCAGAGGTTCGTTGTTATTTCCGCATTTTGGAGATTGGATACAGCTTGGGCAGCCACTTTCACAGGGGCAGCTCTCAATTGCTTTTAAGGTGTCTTCAAGTACCTGTTCGATCAAATCATATCCTTTTTCGGCATATCCGACTCCACCTTTATGTCCGTCATAAATGAATATTCCACTTTTGCCTCCAAGATCAGGATGTGATGGAGTAGAAACCCCGCCTACATCGTTTCTGTCCACAAGCAGGTTAAGTGGGTACATGGAAATTATTGCATGCTCGACTGCATGAATCCCGCCTGCAAAATCCACCTTATGCTCTCCTATCATCTCCTGCAGTCTGTCCGGAAACTTTAGCCAAAGGGCCATTGTTTGAAGAATCGTTGGAGGCATTTCAAGCTTGTATGTACTCATTGTATCGTTGCTGTGAGTCTGAATTTTTCTGTACCCGATAACTCTATCAGTTACTTCTACTTCACCAAGCCCTATTTCAACCTCTTGAACATGTAAAAGGGTTTTTATTGCATAGTTCTCCTGCACAAGGACAGATGAGTTGATCATGGGTTTTGTATAATAAGCATCATGTGTTTTTATGGCATGGATTTCATTCCTTTCATGGTCTATCTTGTTTATGTAGTAGGGATCTCCCCTGTGCATATAGACCGCGCCCGGGTGGCACTCCCGGAAAGCTAGGGCCTTACCTATGTCTTTTTCTATAGGAAAGCTCTTTTCTCCTTCAAAAGCAAGAAGGGAATAAGTGTCATTATCTATTCCCCATAGAGAGACATGTTTGTACGGAAAAGGATCAGTCGAATACTTCAGATCATTACCTGCAAGCAGGTCTTCGGCTTTCAGGAATTCCACAACTCTTGTATACCCTTTTCCAAAATACTTCTCATCGGATACTTGCAGAGGAATTTCTTTTGCTGCACAGAGCAGGTGTCCAGCAAGGATATAGGGGTTTTTAGGGTTGAGAACTGCATTTTCGCTGCTTCTCGAAAAAAAATCTACAGGATATCTCATATAGTACTGGTCAAGGGCATTTGTTCCTGCTACTAGGACAACAATACTTTCTTTTCCGCTCCGACCTGCTCTTCCTGCCTGTTGCCTGGCGCTCATAACAGTTCCTGGATAGCCGTCCAGAATACAAGCATCAAGCCTTCCTATATCTATCCCGAGTTCGAGGGCATTTGTGGAAACTACACCCCTAAGTTCTCCTGAATTCATTTTTTTTTCGATTTCTTCTCTTTCCCTGTCAAAATAGCCGCTCCTGTATGAGCAGATCGCAAGGGAAAGATTTCTATCCTTCCAAAGATCCCTGCAATTTTTGTACATTCTTTCAACTCCTTGCCTGGACCTGGTAAAGGCAAGAGTTTGCAACCCCACTTGAACAAATCTTATAAAAAGGGACGAAGCCTCGGAAAAGCTACTTCTCCTGAGAGTACAACCCCGATTGTTCAGGTAGAGAGGCGGGTTCCAGAATACGAATTTTTGGAGGCCATTTGAAGAGCCGTTATTCTCAACCACCTCTGCTTCCCGCCCAAGAAGAACCTCTGTATGTTCTTTTGGGTTTCCAATTGTTGCAGAACAACAGATAAACTGAGGAGAAGCCCCGTAATATTCAGCCACTCGCAAAAGCCTGCGAAGCAGGTTTGCCATATTGCTTCCTATGACTCCCCTATAATAATGGCTCTCATCAACTACTATGAATTTGAGGTTTAAGAAAAAACGCCCCCATAGATGATGCCAGGCAAGAAAACTCATGTGAACCATTTCAGGATTTGTGAAAACAATATTCTTCTGTCCTTCCCTAACTTTTCTTTTCTGGAACTCACTAATTGCTCCGGTATAACGGGCTATGCCTGCCCCTGATCTTAATGTTTTTTCGAATTCCACAAAAGTCTTTAACTGATCGTTTACAAGAGCGTTTAAAGGAGAAATATAAAGTGCAGTTGCTTCCGGGTCATCGAGAACAGTTTCAAAAATCGGGATCATGTACGTTAGGGACTTTCCACTTGCTGTGGTTGTGCAAAGCACGATGTTTTTTCCTTCTCGGATTTTATCGATGGCTTCTGTCTGGTGGGAGTACAGATCTTCGATCCCTAATTCTGAAAGGGCAGCTTCTACTTTTGTTTTCAGTTTAAGGGGCGCGTAAAGGGCTTCACTGGCGGGAATCTCCTCTATATGTACTATCTGGTTTTGATAACGACTGGATGCCTTTATTTCATTCAGCAGGCGGAAGATATCCATTCCTTGCTCCATTTTTTTATCATAGTAGGACTTTTAAGTACAAAATCAAGTACTCAGGCGTGTAGTTTAACTTGTGCTTTCGACAGTTAAAGGTTTTATGCTATTGATTTTTTAGCTCACCTGCTTAAGAGATTATCCGAAAAATAAAAAACTACGATATAAGTTATGTTTGTTAATGACAACACGAAAAATCTGGCACGACTGCGAGATATATGATGAATTTTGTGAGAAAGTAGAATCATTACTAGTAATGACGCGAATTTGCTGCAAATTCGACGTCAAATTTTTGTTTACTGCGTGTAATTTGGTTCTTCATATACATAATTTATCTACTCAATAATTTATTAAGATTTGCGGTTTTACAGGAAATTATGCATGCTGCAAAGCAAATTCTAAAAAAAATAATGAGACTCGTATAAATTATTGAAAATTAAGTGTCATTAGGCTTAAATTTACTGTTAGTGATTATTTTTTTAGTTAACCTGGATGAGTTACTTTTAATGTATAGCCAGACAATATTGCCTTAGATGATTTTAAAAACACATATTAGATTGTCTTAATAGAAGAGGATTTTTAATGTATCTAGGATTGCTAAAATTTGCCATTAATTCAACTGACAATTGACTGCAATCATTCAAAAACCCCGAGAATAATAAAAAGTCTCATATATTAAAGAAGCACCTCAATTTAAGGAGTGAATATAATTTAAGATTTTAGAAAGATAGTTTTTAAGACAAAGAAACCTCAAATATTATTACATGAATCTGGAGAAGCCATACATTATTTCCATATATGCCATTTTACGGAATGAGAAAGACGAATTTCTACTGCTCAGGCGATCGCAAAATTCTCACTCAAACCCAAGCAAGTGGGATCTGCCAGGAGGAAAACTAAATCATAGAGAACTCCTTGAGGAAGCTGTTGCGCGGGAGGTATGGGAAGAGACCGGGATTTCAATTATCCCTGGAAATATTGCAGGATATGTCACCTTTGAGCTTCCGGATAAAAAAATTATTGCCATAGTATACGATGGTGGATACGTTATTGCAGATCTAAAGTTGAGCAATGAGCATATGGAGTATTCATGGATATCACTTGATACCATTTTGGAGATGAGCACACTTCCTCCTTATTTTAGAGATTTCTTCAAAAGATTCGTCATAGAAAATAAAAAATCTTCGAAACCATTGATTTAATTGAAAAAAGAGCTCATTTGTTGTCTTATATTTTGTGGTTGATGCTAGTGCCAAAATACTCTTAGCCGTTTCTCAGCTTTTTTGTTTCGCATTACGGTAGACAAGAACCGATTCTGCTTAAATTAATGAAAACGCAAACAATTGTTACAATGAAATTTGATCATGAAAACATCATTCATATATTAGTGGACATCCAAATAGCGAATAGCTCAAAAATTAGTTTTATTTACATCAAATTGAAGAAGCTGCTTTTATTTAGTACAGGGTAAGAAATCTATGAAACTCGAGTGTAAAATTTGAAAAATATAAGTGTTTTTATTTTAAAGGTTGCTGTCCTTCTTATTCTTGAGATTCTTCATTTCTCTGATACCGCAGGTATATCCACGAAATTTGGAATTTCAATACTTAGCAATGACAACAACAGCTAATAGCTGATGCCTTATAATCATCAATGATGTATCATAAAACTAGATTCTATAAACTGCAGTAAAGGGGTATCTGCAGCCAGGTAGATGATCTGGAGAGTTACATGACAATTTTTCACTTTCAGATGCATAACTACACTAAAACATTTTATTTCGGGATCTATGCCATAGTGCATTTATGGATCATGATATATTAGCTGAACATAACATAAAGTAGTTTTTTGCATATGTTCTAAATAGTACTAACTTAAACTAAGTAGCACGAAAATCATTAGTCCTTATATCATGAATTATAACAGATATGAGACACAAATTCTATATCTTTGTACATCTGAAAAATCTCGGTTCAAGGATTGTAACCAATTTTAAAATACAGTGATTTTCAATTTTTACGTTCATCGCTGGATTTTGGAACTGAGTCCTTAAGCTCATTCGATGTAATTTGATTTTTTTATCCGAGTTTTGCTCCCCAATTTTCTTTCGGGAAAAAGAGATCCATTTCTTTTCTTTCAAGTAGACACATCTAATTTTTCAAATGAAAGGGGAAATTATAAAAGAAAACGTTAAACATTGAATTCAAATTCAAGCCCTACAGGACAGTGGTCTGAGCCTGTGATTTCGGAATAAATTGGAGCTGATTTTATATTTTTTCGAAGATTTTCGCTGACAAAAAAGTAATCAAGCCTCCAACCTATATTTCTTTCGCGAGCCCTAGTTCTTATTGACCACCAAGAATAGTTTTCACCATTTGTGTTGAACATGCGAAATATGTCAATTTATCCTGCAGCAAGGAACTTGTTTATCCAGACCCTTTCTTCTGGAAGAAAACCCGAAATTGTTTTGTTTTCTCTAGGATGGAAGAGATCAATTTCTTTATGGGCAGTGTTAACATCACCGCAAATGACAAGTTTTTTTCTTTTGGATTTTAGGGTATTTGCGTAGTCAAAAAAGAAATTATAAAAAGCCATCTTATAGTCCAAACGCTCTGGAGAGGCTTTTCCGTTAGGAAAGTAAATATTCATTAAGGTAAAGTCATCGTAATCGACCCTGAGAAAGCGGCCTTCCTTATCGAACTTCTCGATTCCCATTTCAGTCTCAACATTCAGGGGCTTTCTCTTTGAAAAAATTCCTACTCCACTGTAGCCTTTCTGTTCTGCTGAAATGAAATATTTAAAGTAGCCCGAAATATTCTTGACTTCCCTCGGGAGTTTGTCATTAGAAGTTTTAGTTTCTTGGATGCAGACAGCATCAAACTTCTGCTCTAGCAAAAGATCAAGAAAGTTTTTTTTGACTGCAGCCCGAAGATCATTTACATTCCAGGAGACAAGGTTGTAGTGGCTAGACATTATTTTCCACGACTCAATGATATTCTATGATCTTGTTTTATCATGGTGGCTTAGAATTTCATTTACTGATACTAAATATCAATAATATTATTCTATGTTAAAATTTTGGGTTATGTCTGTGAGTTATTGATCTAATCTGAAAAATGATTAAAGTCCCATGTTAGATTAAATGTGACTGGATTCAATTTATTATCAGTGCTAAGTGTCTTGATTTCCCAGCATAATTCCTGGATATGTGGCATAAAAAATAATACTTTTTGATGTTTTGAACTTTAACCGAATCCAAATAATTAAGCTTTGCATGTAGATAGCTTGCTTATGAATAGTTTTTCATTGTAAACATATGCATATCCTCAACATCGACGACCTATCACTCTTACTGCACTATTACCTACAGTCACAAACCTAAATGTATAGATAAACTATACTCATTTAATTTTAAACAAACTTATTCTAAATGTAACTAAGTTGCATCTCCAGGTTGGTTTCTAATTACCCATATTAAAATTCCCAACTAGGATTTTTAAGTCGAGCGATAATTCATAATTTTATATAAATAATTTTCTCAAATTAATTTCCATTAAAAGTTGATGGCAAGAGTATTTATTGAATTTTGCTCTGATTTTTTAATGTTTTTCAGCATTTATTGGGCACTAGCAAGAGTAAACAACCTTATTCCTAACAAATATGGAATAATCGGGTTCTGAGGTACATAGCTAAAAAATGAGATCATTGTCTTCTTGTAGTGGAACTGTGGGTAATGCATATATACTTATGTTAAAATTTAATTTATTCGATGCCTCGAGTGTTATGTCTATTATAATATTGTATTACTTTATGCATACCATGAGTAAACACTAATTTTTGAAGAAATATCTCATCACAAATTAACAGTATCTATTTTAGTAGAATATCTTTATAAGAAACAATGTTTTTAGGTATTTACATCAGATTTTTTGCAAATTTTGAATTCACTTTCCCCGAAAAAATTGTAGAACCTAGAAAGAAAACCCATGCCAATTTTAAGGCTTTCAGTTAAGAGTTTAGGATATAGCTAAATTGAATTGCGTTAGATATATTTTAAAAGCACCTTAGATGATATTAAAGCAAAAAAATAAAAAGTTTGACGAAGATATCTAGGAAACGGCTGAGATATCTATTTTCTTTGAATCTATGGTAATATCTTATCATTCATAGAGTTCTCAGGTGCTACAAAAAGGGCGTAGTAGTCCTCTTTTAGTGATTCAAACAACTCTTCGTTTAATTTTGCACCTTGAAGTGTTAGTACTTCAGAAATCTGGTCAAATGATAAATTGTGGGCATCTCTAAGGTTAGCCCCTTCAAGGTTAGCCCATTTAAGGTTAGTTCCTTCAAGG
Source organism: Methanosarcina sp. (assembly GCA_003157235.1). GTDB lineage: Archaea > Halobacteriota > Methanosarcinia > Methanosarcinales > Methanosarcinaceae > Methanosarcina. The sequence continues at coordinate 10,632 of PMJC01000141.1, read as the reverse complement.
TTAGCACATCTGAGGTTAGCTTCTTTCATGTTAGCTCCTTTAAAGTTAGCTTTTTTCAGGTTAGCTCCTGTAAAGTCAACCCTTTCAAGATGAGCCTCTATCAAGTTAACTCTTTCAAGGTTAGCCCATCTAAGGTTAGCNNAAGATTAGCTCCTTTAAGGTTAGCTTCTCTAAGGTTAGCCCCTTCAAAGTAAAACTCTTTAAGATCAGCTTCTTCAAGTTCAGCGCCTATTAGGTTTTTTCTTTTAAGGTTAATTTCTCCAATGGTTCCCAAGTTAATGTTAAACATCCTAAAATCACCTCTGCCTTTACAAAAATTTTTTTTTTGACCTGCTGTCTTAAGCCCCCTTAAAACTAAGTTCAATTTCACAATTGATACAAAAATTTTTTATTTGAAGATCAATTCATATTGAAGTAATTCCTTCATGCATCATTCTAAATATTGATTACCCATGATCCAATGTAGAAATTGGTTTAGTTTTAATACAGGCTTCTTTTGGATCAACTGAGTTGTATTATATCGAGTGGTTGATGCTTACGTTTTTAAGTTCAATTTTTAGGTCGGTGGATAGTTACTAATTTGAGTCTAACTTGATACAACTTCAATAAAATTGCCGCAATGCAACTCTTGCCAGAAAAAATACACAAATATTATTTACCAATTATTATTCCAGAATCATTTTTTGAAGAATAAATATGTGGTAAATATTACCGGATACTAATACCCCTGACCACCTACAGGATACTAGTTACCGGACTAATTATATTTTAAGTTATATCAAACAGTGATATATTAATTAAACAATCTAACATATTAAGAAACAGAGTTCAGAATTCCTTATAATCCAATGTTTGCTCTTATATATTCAAACTTTCAAAAAATATATTTTGTCGTGTCTTTGTCACCCTTATATTCAAAATAATAAGAAAGTATCCTTTAAGATTAAATAACTTACATATGATTCAGCCACTGTTTGACTATATTAAGTAAATTTGAATGTTAAATAGTTATAATATACATATATGTTTCCACGTTGGTAACATCTTTCATCAGATTTCCTAATCAAAAGTGTAATCTTCACTTCATTCAACGAACTTCCCAATACTAGTTAATAAGCTAATTAAATTTTTTAAAAAATATTGAAATCAAATCTGTGAGGTAAATGGGTGGGGTAAAAGTGAAAGAGATATTTTATCGAAGTATACAGACTACCAACTCTTTGATCTCAAATCAACAATCAGATTTGCAACCTCTGCAAGCTGCTCAGGAGTTAGGTTCTCAGCTCTTTTAGCCATCAAATTCTCAGGGAGCTGAGCAATTAACTCTCTAATGCTGGGAATTTTGAGAATGCAATTTGTGTTCAGGATTGCATTTCTTATCTTTTTCCGGCGCTGGCTGAAGACTGCTGCTACAAATTTCATGAAAAAAGCTTCGTCTCTTACTCTAAAAGGTGTTGGGCGTGGAACAAGTTTAACTACTGCTGAATTAACTTCCGGTACTGGCTGAAAGGCTTCTTTTGGGACTGTCATAAGAATGGAAGCATCTGAAAAATAGTAGGTATCAACAGTTAGACGGGAATAGTCCTTGCAGTTGGGTGTTGAAACCATGCGTGCTGCAAACTCATACTGGTACATAAGGATTCCGAGTTTGAATTTATGATGGAGGAGCTTGAAGGTTATTTCTGAAGAGATGGAATAAGGAAGATTTGAGACGACCTTGTCAAATTTCGGAAAATCAACTTTCAAGGCATCACCTGCGACGATTTCAATGTTTTTGATATAGTCGAAATGATCATGAAGGACGTTAACTAGGATCGGATCAAGTTCAATGGCAATTACTTTTTTTGCCTTCTGTGCAAGCCTTTCAGTAAGGTTTCCGACACCAGCACCTATTTCAAGAACAATATCCTCAGACCTTAACTCAGCAGCCGCCACAATTCTGTCCAGGTAGCCTTCATCGACCAGAAAATGCTGATCAAAAATACCTCCTTTTATGTTATATTTTTCAAGAAGAGAAAGTACCAAGACTGAAACCTCCTTAATAAAGCAAATATTTTGTTCTGAAACAAATTAAAGCAGCTTGAATAAAAGTGAATAAATAATTAAAACCAAATCTATCTAAAATAAGAAATCCGAACATATTCTCTAAAAAAAGATTCCACCGTTCACATGGGTCTCTGACGGCGCGGAAGGGTGGTAAATAGTCTGTATTTGATGAAGTCATCCTTAAGTTCAACTTCGATTCTGTGGGCAATAACTTTAGCCGGATCATGCAAGCTCGGAATTCTTTCACGGATATCCTGAAAACTTTTAAAGTCTCCTTTTTTTCGTTCATCTATCATGGACCACATAAGCTTTTTTCCTATTCCTGGCAAAAGTTCAAGCATATGAAGCCGGGTAGTAATAGAGTGTGCATCATTAAAAAATTTCACAAAACGTTCCTCCTGATTCCTGACACAAGCTTCAAGAATAAAAGGCATTTCAAGATTGGCCCCTGTAGTAAGGTCAGTATAACTTATTCTCTGCTTTACGTGATCTATTTCATTCCTATCTCCAGGACCGATGTAAATTTTTGACTGGATGTTAGGAATCACACCGTTTTTGGGAACAAGTTCCATCAGGGTGAACTTTTTGTCTCCTACAGCTTGTACAAGGGGTTTTTTCTGGAATACACTAGTGCCATCAACTAACTTCCCATAGGGTAGATAATCTAGAACCCATACATATTCCTCTCTGCCTTGCGAGTTATCCAAGGATTTGCCAGATGAGTGCGAAGCTCTTTCTGACTGCCGATCTGATTGCGGTCTGTCTATCGAACGTTTGCCGCCATAAAATTTTTCAGAAGCTGGTCTGCCAGCATACAATCTACTTGATTGCGACTTATCCACTTTCATCAGCACCCATCCTATCGCTAAATATGAAATCCTGCAATAGACTCTCTTTCCAGGGTATGCAAAACCTTAACACTATCAGCTTATTTTAATGCTTCTATACTATTCAAGATCTTCTCCAATAATCATACCTTCAACTTTCAACTATAAGTTTTTTGAAAACTTCTGATTTGTCATAGCCAGTTCTAGGACTCAAGGCCTACTGCAGCCTTAAGAATCCTCTGTGTTTAACTTTTTAATGTGAAGATATCCATGATGCGTAAATGATATAAGTTTCGAATACTCATCTTCTAAATAAGAAGATGGAAACTGCTATATAGCTATTCCCTTTTAATTTGAGAGACTTTTTAATATTTATGGAATCGCATAAATTCATCCTCATTCTCGGCATTATGCGACTGCAATAAATCAAAAGCTCATAAAATAAGAACAAGTGTAAAATTTTACTTATTCCATAGTCTCAGATATGTAATCAAGAATCTGGTCCAGCTCTTCATTACTCAGTGTATACTTTTCTTTTGCATAGATTGATCTGATTTCGTCCCTGGACTGAGGCAGAATATCTGCGATCCTAACCGCGATTACAACTTTCATTTTTTCTAGCTTTAGTAGTTTATTAACAAGTTCTCTTGATTTTTCCCCACTGATCTTTGAGAACTGATCAGCATGATGCAGGGCTTTTCGAAATCCGTATACAACCTCAGTCCCTTGCTCTCTGCGTTCTTCAGCAATCTTGGAAAGTATTTCTTTGATTTCAGCCAACGTCAATAATTCTTCGTTGAGGACTTCCTTGACTATCATTGGAATACACTCTTTTTGAGTTAAAAACTTTAGATAATTTCCATTCTCTGCAGAGTGATCTATTTCGATCACTCTTCGATATTCTAATAATTTCTGACTTCCCCAAATATCTTCTTCCTGGTAATACTCCGAACACTGTAATCTGAACTAACTTTTGTGGTAAATAGTTGTCTATACTACATTTGATCCAGTTTCATCCAAATTTAATTTCATTCATGCGCCAGCCTTCATTTAACAAATTGAGTTGCTCTGGATAACATTATCCTAATTATTGTATCCAAGTTATATGTTTGACAAACAATATATAACTACAGATATTTCCGAATCTAAATTAGAACTAGGGTTCTCATAGTATCTTTTTGTTCTCATCTGAGTTTGCATTTTTAACAGTTTTTTCAAGGGAAATTAGGTTTTTTATATTTTTATAGTGAACCAACGAATTAATCGCAGTTTTAAAAACCAATTATGGTTTTCAAGTAATAATTAATCCTTAGACCACTCGAAATTATGTAACTACGAAAAAATCGGAAAGAAAGAAAAAAAATGTTATATGTTTCTTTTCTTCAGAGTTTTAAGTGCTTTTCGTGATTTATCTCTAAGTGTAAGATTAATGGAGAAATTTTTTGATGTGGTCATAACTTTATTTTTCTCATATTATGAAGTGTCGATTTTTATTGGGATGACTATAACTATTTAGCAGTCTATTAATCCCGTAATTTTCCAATCCNNATAAAAAGATTAGATTTAGAACTTAGATGTCTGAAATGATATCAGTATTTCTGCGGTTTCAGGTGCTGAGGGAGGGAAAAAACTTCTTTCTTTGCATTTCCGGAACGGACTTCGAGCACATATGAACGACCTCGCTGTCCGGTGACCTTTCCAGTAGAACCCTGGAACTTTGGATTAGGCATGCCTCTCTGAACGCTCGGGTCGATGTCGATATGAACCATCTGCCCTACTTCGAATTTCTGGATTGCCTTGCTTACAGGGGAAATTCCTCTTTCACGAACAGTCTTCTGTAATTTGTATCTTGTACAACGTCTTTCACCGTGTGAGTTTGTCATCGCATGTTTCTCCTTAGAATGCTCGATTAATTTCATTATAATATTACAGATTTTCTCTAGAATAAGATATATAAATGTGAAAAAAATATTCAGTTAGGCAATTTTTTCTTGACTATCCATATAATAGACTCTTTATTATCTATTAGGATTTTAAAAATTTACTAGTATTTCTCTCATTCTTCGACGATGAGAAATCAAAAACCTGACGATAATAAAAAATCTCTTGAATAATCCTAATTTAGGCATTGCTCAGCTATCTACATTAATGACATCAAGATCTTCCACAAGTGTATAAATACCTAAAAGCCCACTAAGACTTGGATTTGTTCTACCATCATCTCCGGAAATAAGCTCTTTTACATACAAACCGCCTTCGCAATTGACTATTATGTAAGCATAACCATCCTCTGTCAATTCATCAAGTTTTATGCTATTCACGTATCTCTTCCGAACAATGTCAGCTCGCCTGTGAACTACGCGTCTTGGAGTCTGCTGTTTGATCTCTGTACCGCTAAGAAACTCAATACACGCTTTAAGCTCTTTCTCTGAGACAGGTTCCTTAAATGTAACTTTAAGCTTATAAGTTTTATCCGCTTTTAAGCTTTTTAGAGTTTCAATCATATTTTTTCCGACGAAAGAAAGCTCTCTTACATAAATTTTTCCGTCAGCT
>PMJC01000141.1:0-5133 GCA_003157235.1 Methanosarcina sp. | reverse complement strand
GATTCCTCTTACCATTTTGCAGTAGCGACTAATGATATATACAGAGCGGATCTGAAGCTCAAGATTGCTTTTTGCAAGGTCAAGGATAATTGTAATATCTGGGTTTTTTAAATCCACATCTTTTTGAACTTTTTCGGCAACCCGCTTGCCTACTTCTCTGTTAAACTCTGTCTTAAGCTGTTCAGCATACAAAGTCCCTGCCTCAGCCCAGAGGATTTCTTCGTTTTCACTCAGGAGTCCACTAATCTTTGTGCCCACAAGGAATGTAGAATACTCAAGGCCTTCAAGAGTCTTTGCCGCTTTATCTGCCCATACATCTAGCTTTTTGAATTGATCAAGGCAAACCCAGCACTTCTCGTCTTCACCCTCGGTTCCAAGAGTCTTCCTTGCAAATACACTGCAACAGGAAAGTTCCTTTAGAAGATAATTATCTTTTTCACTTTTGTAAGCACTATCCCCTTCCAGAACAAGGGTAAGTTTTAAGGCCTGACCACGTTCTTTATTACTCAGGCCGGTAGATAATTTTGCAAATTGGCGGCCAAGACAGTGATCACATATCGGGCCTTCATGTAAAATCTTTTTTGAAATTTCAAGTACATCCATTTTTTTCACTCTCTTTTAACTCTCTAGTTGGAGAATAGACCTTGAGTGTATATTATGGAAATAAAAAATAAATCGAAGGCAAGAAAGAATGCCCTGAAGATGAATGCCTAAGTGACAATATTCGAAAAGGTAAATATCCTGAAAGATACGTCGAGTAAACTTCTATCTTCATACAAAGAAATGGGATATAGCTTTTTGCATTGAGGCAAATCAACAATTACAGATTATTCATCATCCTTTCAATCAGTTCCTCTTGTTGATACCTTTCTTTCAGAATCAGCTCTGTCCAACTCGTTATGGACAAGGGTTATGCAATGGGTAGAGTGAAGGGAAAGAAGGCCTACCGAGATAATTTTTGCCCCTGTCTTCAGGATTTGTTCTTCCTCATCTTTTGTAACACCTGTATAATCTCCCAGAATAAAAATAGGATCCCGGATCTCACGGGCAAATTCTCGAATATTTTCCCCATCCTCTCGTAGGTAAAGTAGGGTTCGCCCTTCAAACTCTGAGAGCATGGATTTAAGGTCTCCCCTGCGAATCCAAACACCTGGAGTGGAATGAGTATATTTCTCGATTGCATTCTTCTGAAGAGCTTTCTGGATAAGCGAACCACTACTTCTTTCATCAGGATTAAGGTATTTTAGGTTAAGCCCTTCAAATCTGATGATCTTCCCTGGCTCAGGATCTCCTAAAAGAAGCAGGTTTACATTCACATCCTGCGCATTCCAAAAGAAATAAATAGGGCAGAGCTTACGCAGCGGCAGAGAATATCCATTCTTCCCGCAGAACCGGGGAGATCGTTTAAAGAAAAATCGCCGTTTGTTTTTTCCTTATGCCCTATGATAACGATATCTCGCATAGGCACTATATTTTCGTAGGGAATATAAAAGATGTATGATGTTCAAAGCAAGCAAAGATTATGATGTTATAAGCTAAAAACATTGAATTAAAAACCTGGGAGTGGGATTACATATAATAAGACTGTGTGCCTTATTTTCTGTAAAATCACAACTCTCAATAAGTTATTGGATAGAAAAATTCCACATCTAAAGAACCAAATTATACACAGTACATAAAAACTTGATTTCGAATTTAAAACAAAGTTGCGATACTACTTATACGGATGGGATACGTATGAAGATACTAGCCATTTCTGATCCCCACGGGGATTATTCAAAGATAGAGAAAATAATGGAAACAGCTGGAGACTTTGACATTGCTATGATTGCCGGAGACCTTACTCACTTTGGACCTGATGCGAAGGTCAACGAATTGATGGAAATGTTTGATAAGCCTGTGCTTGCAATCCCAGGAAATTGCGACCAGAAGAGTATTCTTGAAGCGCTTGATACCTCAAAAGCTATAAATATGCATGGTAAACTTGAACAGATCGGAAAGATCCGGTTTATAGGACTCGGAGGCTCAAATTTCACACCTTTCAATACTCCCTTTGAACTTTCTGAAGAAGAGATCGAAAGAGTCCTTAAAGGAATGTTCTACTCCGCCAAAAGTACAGAAGATCACGGGCCGATAGTGCTTCTTACTCATGCACCTCCTCATGGAGCCAGGGATGAGCTTCCCTTGGGGCATGTAGGCAGCAAAGCAATCCTAAAATTCGTTGACAGAGTTGACCTGATAGTATGTGGGCACATCCATGAGGCGAAAGGTATTGAAAATATTGGAGCGACTATGATAGTAAACCCTGGAGAGGCCTGCAAGGGTTCCTATACCCTTATAACTATCGAAGATACAAAAAGCAAGCCCATTGAGGTTGAATTCAAAGAAGTATAGAATAAAACAGGTTCCAATCAGATTAGTACGTTTTATCAGATGGTTTAGTAACATTTACAATTTTCAAAGGTTCCTGTATACTATGAGCCTTTATCAATTTCAGTGGCTATCTTAGTTTGCATTAGTGCATTATACTCTATAATCATATTTTTTGGTTATATTACTCAATAATTTATCTTTACTTACATTGTAATTAAGTGGCAAACTTATTACGTCGCTAACTTTATCAGCATTCTTTATTTGCATACAACTATATTCCTATATTAGAAATTAACACTTATAAAACTTTGAAAAAAGGATTTGTCTTCAATTACATACATATCTCCGTTAATCACAAAATGCAAAGTTGAACGAAGAAAAGCATGGAAAAAAACGGAAGAAAATGGGAAGCTTTTGCAGTACTTCCTTTCGTTCACCTTTTCTGTATTTGTATAATACCAGACAACTTAAAGTGAATATTTGAATCGCAAACTGTTATTTTATAGATTTGTAATTAACTTGACATTGTCAAATTAACTCATCTTTGCAGATTTTTCGACCCAATTTCAAGCGAATTTATATTATTTTGAAATTTTTATTTCATCTGTTTTACTGTTTCTATTCTCATCCTAGACCATAGAGGATTTAGATAAATCCCTAAATTGTAGCATATGATTGTAATTTGTATATAAATAACTCGTGAAATCAGAGGTTTATTGAAATCCTTTATAATGATTGAACCATAATCATGGCTAAAGTTGTTTAATTTCAGTGCGTATAATATCCCTGCCAGGGTTGGAGTTCTACCTCTGAAAATGGTGCCAAAAACAAACTAACTTTACAAAGGAGCGATGATTTAGAGGGTTAAACCAAAAAGGCGAAAGTTCACTTCATACCTAACTTAAATAACAGGGTACTCGTCATCCTCAGCACTTCTAAAGTAATATATTTTTACGAGACTTTATTCAAAAACCATTAGATATCTTACCTTGTAGACACAATGATTTTGCATGCTGGAGTTCCGTTTCATATTACGAAGGTAGCTTAAAATACAAATCAGTTAGTTAACCACAATTCTCGAAGAAGTTTACATTTTGCCAATAAGCTGAGTTGTATTCACTAAAACAAAACAGAAAATCTTGAAAATGACATAACTGTCATCTTTTAAAGTGCTGACGGATATTTCACTCTCTTGATCTAGATTATCGGTTAAAATACGACATTACCCTTGCATATCTACTTCATGATGTAAATCTACTCCGTCGATTTATTTTCCTCTTCAGCTTATAGGAAGAGGCAAATGTGGTTATGAATAAGCAAAGTGGATTCTAAGAATAGAACTAAGTGACTTACGTTAAAAAAGAATACTGGGAAAAGAGAGGAGGTAATAATAAGATTGATGTAAATGGACCTGAATTCAAAATAATTTAATAAAGTTTATGCAGTTATGCACCAATACAGATATAATATATCCAATATATAGTTATACTGCTATCAGTATTATGTAATCAAAGGAGAAATAAGATCTTTTATAAGAATCAAAAGTCTCAGAATGGAAATATATGAATGCTGGGCAAAAGATACAATTGTGTGAGTGTTCCTGGAAGATAGGGGTAGTATGAGATGGGATATCACCATGTTAATACTTTAAGTCCTGGGGATCCTTTCAGAGATTGGCTTGTTGAAGAAGTTGTTGGGCACTGCCTCCGGAATAAAAGATGTTTAGTTGATGTCTTTAAGTATGATTCCTCCCATACAGTCTGTAGGTACCAGTTCAAAGGAGANNATGATGAATGAATACAGAAACCTGAAAAAAGCAGGTCTCACAATAAATGTTGCGAAGCCTCTTGCAATCAATAAAAGGTTCAATTGTGTCCTCGTAACTGAGCACATACCGGGGCAGTCCCTACGTTGGTACATTAAACATGAAAAAGGACTATATGAACGACTTGCTTCAGTTGGCCATATGCTCAAGAGACTTCATGAGAATACTCGGTCTTCCTACAATAAGGAAAATGAGTTTAGAAATTACCATGAAGTATTGAACCATCTAAAACTGAAACATGATACCAGAGAAAGTTTTAATCAGTTGCTTGGAGAATGGTGGTATAGCTCATGGCTTGACAGGGCGCATGGCTGCATGATTCATAGGGATGCTACTCCTTCAAATTATGTATTTTGCAAGGATAAACCTTATGCGCTTGATTTTGAAAGTTCCTGGTTACAGGCTCATCCTGTTAGAGACCTCGGAATTCTTAGTGCAGAACTTAAAAATGATTTTGAACTACATAAAGGTGGAGGATGGAGAGCAGAACCTTACATTGGACAATTTCTTTGGGAATATAGCAAGGATGAAAAGGANNTTTTTTATGAGTATAGGATTACTTCGTTCTGCGCGTCTCCACAAGAGCAGCTACAGAAATTATCTAATCAAAGAAGCACTAGAATGTTTAAAGGCGATTAATTAAAGGTTCAGAGATTTTTTAATATCTCATGCTATTGGCAGGATTTGCCATTATATTCCTTGCAAGCAGTTAATCAATTCAAAATCTAAAAAATAATAAAATATCCTCAAGGTTAAAGAAAATTACTAAAGGGGAAATCGGAGGTAAGAGTATCTCTGAAAACTACACATCTGATGCAGGTGAGGGTAAGGTAGTATTTATGGGCGATACTGATAGAAAGTATGTAAACACATTTGAAAATTGTCAGATAAAAGGAGTTATTTTTGACTGCTATCAAAACCTTATAGATATTCAC
>PMJC01000137.1 GCA_003157235.1 Methanosarcina sp. | reverse complement strand
CTATCTTTATCAAGATTCACTGAGCAAAAATATGCCTACATAAATTTGCTCAGTGAATCTTGATAAAGATAGTTATTGATCGAGGTTTGCCCAGGATGAATAGTTACAGCTTTTGGATATCCTCAGACCTCAAGCAGTATTCTTATAAAATATTACTCCAAATGATCCAAGGGAAAATATGCTAAATAATACATATATTCATATTCCTGGTGTAGGGAAGAGCCTTGAACAGAAGATATGGGCTCAAGGAATACATACATGGGAAGAATTTCTTGAGATGGAAGATCGGATCTCAATACCTTCTACTCGAAAAGCAATAATTTGTGAGGAAATTAAAAAATCTTCCGAGCGTCTGGCAGCAAAAGATTATCATTTTTTTACTCAGTGCCTTCCTTCTGCGGAACACTGGAGGACCTATCCTCTGTTTTCCGAGTCTGTAGCATTTGTGGATATTGAGACAACTGGGCTTTCTCAGCGTAGAGATAGAATAACTGTTATTGGAATTTATGATGGTAGAGAGTCTAAGACATATGTAAAGGACATAAATCTGGATGATATAGTGGATGAACTTTCAAAATACAGGTTACTTGTATCCTTCAACGGTGCTCGTTTTGATATTCCTTTCATAAAATCCGAATTTCCTGAAATAGAATTCAAACAGCTCCATATAGATCTTATGTACCCTCTAAGGCGAATAGGATATAAAGGTGGCCTCAAAAATATTGAGAAGATACTTGGGATATCCAGGAGTGAAGATACTGAAGGTATGACAGGATTTGATGCCGTACGGCTCTGGAAGCAATATGAAAGGGGAGACAAAGATGCACTAGCAAAACTTATTAAATATACCAATGAAGACATAGTTAATTTGAAAACTATTTTAGAGCTTACTTATCCTAAAATGGTTGAAAAAGCTCTAAATGCTTGAGAGGCAAAATTTTTCATTGAGACTGATAGGAGTCAAAAATATCTAGCAACCTATTATATTTCCGTTAATTACACAAATTTGAGTCGTCAGTCATTTAAGCGTTTGATGTCTTCATAATTATAGTTCCCCCAATAAAAATTAATATTTCAAAAACTAGGAAAAATGGATTTATCATCAGGTGCCTACATTTCTCTTTAGGCTTAAATACAAATTTGGATCACTTAGAGTACGGAAAAAAAGAAAAAAATAGAATAAGGAAATAATTTTTCCATCTCTTTTGGTTTATTTCCATGATTGTGGAATTTCGAGTGACTAAAGTATGAATAATCATGATTAAAGTATAAATATTCTTGAAAATTTTGTTGATTTGTGAGTTTATTACAAACTTCCCTTATAATGATTGATTGCGTTTTTATTCATTGAAGCAAATTTACTCTAACCATGGTCCTCACAGTAAAAATTGACACTTCACAAAATGAGAAAAAATATATTCATGATCAAATACTAAAATTTTTTTGTACTATTCATCCTGAGCAAAAAATTCCAATAAACCTCCTCACTAAGATTCAATGAGCAAATTTAGTTAGGCGTATTTTTTAGTTAGCTGTAGGTTATTGATAATGGTTTTATTTTTCAATCCGTTCACAATCAGAATTATCTATTGAATCAAAATAGATATCTTCCAACTGATTTTTGGTAATCTGAATGGTTACCTTGCTCCATGAATCTTAAACTTAGAGATGAACCATGGAAAGCATAGAAAAAAGGAAATAAAGGGAATATTTGAACAATTTTTCCTTGTCGTTCCGCTTTTTCTTTGGTTATAGAATTTCTAATGACTTAAGCAAGTAATTAAGTTCGAAAACATAATTGATTTTCAAAAGTGTAATTGATTCGTTAGTTTACTATAAATGTATAAATGGGAAAAAATAATAATCAAAAGTTGCATAGTTGAACGAATAAATACGAAGGCAACTTAATACAACTAAAATTATCACTTCTGAACTTAAATTTTGGAAATCGGATTTAAAAAAGTTGAACTACCTTTACCTCACATTAGTCCACATAAAGAATACTTTAATAATAAAATAGATTGAAAATTCATTTTCACCTGAAAAGATGACAGGAAATAGTAATTATGAGACAGTAAAACTGTAAGATATATAAGCATGTTTTTCATATAAGGTTAGGAGATAGAATGAAATAAATTTACAAAGCAGGGATATGATGCGCGCAGAACTTACATCACTTTTTGGTTTAAGCATATACACAAATACCGGTGTTTATGTAGGAAAGCTACAGGACCTTGTAATTGATATAGATGATCAGAAAATTACTGGGCTTGCTGTTTCTGATATTAATAGAGAACTTTTTGACCTGACCACCAAAGGTGTAATTATTCCTTATAGGTGGGTTATAACAGCAGCAGATATTGTTATAATAAGAGATGTTGTCCAAAGATACAAAAAACGGAAAGAAGACTGATAAATTTTGAAAGATAAATTAAAAACATGGAAATCTTTGCTGAAATGCGCTGTATCCTTCCTGTGGTTGTGCGCACTGATGGCAGATATTTGAAAACAAGCTCTTGCGCCTGGGTTTTAAGAAACTCTATGACCCAAACTTCACCAGGGCAATGGCGAATACTGCCAGACTTATCGTTAGAAAAGCAGTTTAGGCCCTCCTCTTTGCCTACACTTTTTCGGATGAAATCAGTTTTCTGTTTACAGATCTTTCATTTGAAGGTAAAATGGAAAAATTGACTATAGTGTGAACGCTTTCTAGGAAGCTCCATTAATATAAATGTGTGGCTTTTGATTCCAGAATATTGGCTCTTCAAAGGGAGACAATTCCTTCTGATTTTCATTTGAGACAGCTTGATGCTTGGTGAAATTTTTTGACATCTTGAGTTACTATGCTCTGATGTATAAAAAGGAATGGATAATGTGGAGCTTCGGAATATCTGAACGGAAAAAGAGAATGAAAAATTCATGAAATGCTTTTTGAAATGGGGACTAACCTTGCCCGACTTCGCGTTGGCAGAGGAGAGAAATTCTCATTTATACAAAGGAATCTATGAACCTCTGGCTTTAAACCGATTTTTGGTGAGGAGACTAAATCTCTGTGTAGAAGAGTCACTCATAATTTTGAAATCCCGAAATCTAAATTAAAAAAAAGGAATAACACTTCTAGAGAAACTTATTAATCTAATCAAAATTGAGTTTTTGAAGATAAGAAAATAAAGTAAGGAATGTATAGGCAATGTACAGACTCGAACTTGTGAAAAGAAACGTTCAGGAAATTGTAACAGAAGAAGAACTCGAAGAACTTCTTAACAGAAAAGAAGTTCCATGTGCCTATGTAGGATATGAGCCAAGCGGGAAAATTCATATGGGACATGTTCTTACAGTAAATAAGCTAATTGATTTGCAAAAAGCTGGATTCAAGGTTATTGTCCTTCTTGCAGATGTACATGCTTATCTGAATAGAAAAGGCACACTTGAAGAAGTCCGGAAAATTGCAGACTATAACAGACGTTGCTTTGTTGCTCTAGGACTTGATGAAAAGAAAACTGATTTTGTATATGGTTCAGACTATCAGTTTGGGGCCGGGTACATGTTAAATGTTCTCAAGCTTTCAAGGGCAGTAACCCTTAATAGGGCGCGCAGGAGTATGGATGAAGTTGGGCGTGCTATGGATGATCCTACGGTATCGCAGATGGTATACCCCCTGATGCAGGCTGTTGACATTGCAATGCTCAAAGTTGATGTTGCTGTTGGTGGTATTGACCAGAGGAAAATCCATATGCTTGCCCGCGAAAACTTAAAAAGTATTGGATTCAAAACACCTGTCTGCATTCACACTCCAATTCTCATCGGATTAGACGGAACAAAGATGTCTTCTTCAAAGGATAATTTCATTTCAGTGGACGATACTGGAGAAGAGATCCACAGAAAGTTTAAGAAAGCCTACTGTAAAATAGGAGACTTGGAAAACAACCCGATTCTTGCTATTTTACGCTATCATATTTTTCCCAGATATGAGACAGTTGTTATAGAGAGACCTGAAAAGTTCGGTGGGAATTTGATATACACCAGTTACTACGAAATGGAGAATGATTTTGTGGCAGAAAACGTACATCCTATGGATCTGAAAAATGCAGCTGCAAAATACATAGATCAGATTCTGGAGTCTGTTAGAAATGTTCTACTTTGAATAGATCTAGTTGGCTTAAAAGTTCTTGGCCATGTGATGAAAGTAAGGATTAAAACATGTGAGAATTTCGATTATTCCACGAATTATTTTTATACTTATCTCAACCGAGAATTTCTAAGTCTCAACAATCATTCTCTTTTGAATTTTTCCCTTTCCAAACCCAATTTCATCGCGAAGATATTTTATAAGATTCAGACATATCTGAAGTTGAGAGACAACGCTATGAGATATTTCTATGTCCAGAATCTATCAATATAAGGATACTTTTATTATGAATATTTGTAGACTTTTCTACATCATTTTAATTAAAGTGTTTAGCTTCAAGACTCAAATATGTTTATTTTTAATAACGTTCTTCTTTGTATAAGTCTGAGAATTCGAATTTATGAATGAAATTTTTTGATATTTTGGGAAAACTTTTGATTGCTGAATCATGCTATTAAGTGTAAATTGTGAAATGAATTCTAAATCACTTTCTCTATTTTTTCGTGTGTAAAAGTCTTCATATTTTGTGCATTTTCAACTATAACTTGTAGATGCTTTATCAATGAATTGGTAGTGTATCCAAAGTTCTGTAAAATCTGCTCTATATCCTTTAATCTTCTTTTTTGATTAC
>PMJC01000203.1 GCA_003157235.1 Methanosarcina sp. | reverse complement strand
ATATTGATTAATTTTAAATAATGTTAATTATAATGATTAAACATTAAAAAATATTATAGATTTGCATAGTAAAATTAAGAATCTAATTGGAATAAAACACGATAAACAAGAAAAAAAATTATAGAGGACTATGAATGAACAATGATACAATATTCATTAAACCTTATAAATATGAATTGATTGGAGAATTAGGTGGAAGTGAAATCAGTATCATGTACACCCCGATGGGTGCCGGTGCTATACCCTATCTCGAAATAATAGACACAGACGGTACTCATAATTTTAGAGGTAAAGAAATTAGCAAGGACGTTGTGCTAGGACTCACTCTGGTGAGTGTCGATATGTCTAAACATTTACCCGGTGCTCCAAGTAAGTGTTTATCCCTTCTAGTGCCGGATGTCAATCTGTTAAATCAAAAAGATACCTCAGCATTGGTACACACAAAATGTATTCAAACAATTGGAGTAGCTGCTTCCTTACCTCCAATGGCTCATGTCGGGCAAGTTGAGTCGTATCATATAATTAACTTAATCGGTACAGCATCTGATGGTGGTCCACACCCATTATAATTCTGGTATACACCCATAATACCTGAGGGAGTTTCATCACCCTTGATTGAGTAATGTGTAAGTGGGAAACCTTGGCATCAGCATTCTTTCTGTAATTGATACAAGCATAAACAATGTTACAGCCATGGTACCTCTTGGACTCAATCCTGTTGCCTTTGGTCAATTTATAGGCCCTCAATCAGTTAATTCATCACTGATAATATTAAAGCCAGCTTCTTCAGCAAACAATTCCACAGTAGGATAGAAGATAACATGAAACTAAGTTTTGTGTGACAGACTACCCTTTTTAGGGAAATAGGTGGGATTTAACATTTTTGATTTCGAGAATAAACCAGAAAATAAATCAAAGGCATCTGAATCAAGTGAAAATCAGCCAAAAATACCATCAATAACATTACCTAAAGGTGGCGGAGCGATTCACGATGTTGGAAAGAAATTCTCAGCAAATCCTGTGACTGGAACTGGATCACTGAATGTCCCAATCTTTACAACACCCGGTCGTTCAGGCTTTGGCCCGAAACTCTCATTATCATATGACTCGGGCTCCGGCAATGGACTCTTTGGTTTTGGCTGGAGTCTCTCGTTGCCATCGATCACTCGCAATTCAGCCGTGGAAAATAATATTTATAGCCACCTTCACTAAGATTCAATGAGCAAATTTAAGTTGGCTGATTTTAATTAAGCATCGCTATTAACCATATTTAGTTCTTTTTAATCAGTTAGTAATCCAAAGTATCAATCAATTGTTTTAGAATTTCCCACGGCCTAGTTGAGCATGGGCTCGGGCCAAATGTCCGGCAGCCTGGGCTCCTATGAGAGAAATTTCTCCTGCAAGCACAGCAGAAGCTACTATCTCCGCAAATTTTCGAGAATTAGCTCCAGGAATTTCTCCGGTCCCTGAAACATCAAGGATATTAAGGCAATCTCTCTGAGTTCCAAGGCCAGTACCTCCTCCTACGGTCCCAACAGGCAGAGTAGGCAAGGTAACAGAGCAGTGAATTTCGTCATACTTCGTTAGTTCCATACTCGTAATCGCAGTGCTGCCTTCAACAACATGAGCTGCATCCTGTCCACAAGCTATGTAAATGGCAGCTATAATATTCGCAGCATGGGCATTGAAGCCAAGTGATCCTGCTCTTGCAGAGCCTAAAAGGTTTTTGCTGTAATTTACCTCAAACATGGCATCTGATGTGCATTTTAAGGTTTCCTTGAGGATTTCTTTTGGAATAGTAACGTCAGCTATAACAGTCTTCCCTCTTCCAAGAATTGTACTTATAGAGGCCGGTTTTTTATCTGTACACATGTTTCCTGAAAGGGAAATAGCCTGTGCTCCAAATTCGTCTTCTATCAGATGTAGTACTGCATCAGTAGCTATAGTCACCATGTTCATACCCATGGCATCTTTTGTATCATATGAGAACCTAAGGTACACATAAGTACCTGTCACGAAGGGCTTTACAGCAATTAGCTTTCCAAAACGAGTCGTCTTTTCAGCAATTTTTTTCATTTGGTCGAAAATTTCTGGACGCTTTACCCACTCATAAAATTTTTTAGTCCTTTCTATGCTATCAAGCTTAAAAACAGGCGCTCTAGTCATTTCGTCTTCAAAAATTCTTACATTTGCTCCCCCTGACTTTGTGATGACCGAGCATCCCCGATTTACACTGGCAACAAGACCCCCTTCAGTTGTAGCAAGAGGGATATAATATTCAGCGTTTGCATATTCTCCCTTAATTTTTAAAAGCCCAGCAACTCCAAGAGGAACTTGAACTGCACCTATCATATTTTCAATATTCTTCATTTTTGCAGTTTCCACATCAAGGGAAAAATTCTGAATATGCTCGAATTCGAGTTTTGTAAACTTCTGTATTGCAAGCCTCCGAAGTTTTACCGATGTTAGTGGATCTGTAAACTCTTCAATCTTGCGAAAAGCTATATCCCCATCAAGGACTTTCTTTAAAAGAAGTTTCTCTTCTTCATTTAGTTCATAGTCTTCTTGGAGCATAAAATCACCAATTAAAATTTTTTCCGTATAATTTTGCCTTTATTCATTAACATTAATTGTCTGAGGGATTGAAATTCATAGTTACCTTTATAAATTATGCAACATTAACCGAATATTTGAAAATATAGTACCCATTATTTAGATGGCGAAATGCAATATTCATTTTAATGCCTATTTTATTAAGACTTACGCAATTGAATTGAAACAAAATGGCAACATTAAACACTTAATAGTCTAAATCTAAATGATTATTGAGAGGCCAGATGTACTTTATTTCATCCTTCAACTACGTAAATCCTATTCCTATTAAAATTCATTCCCACCTTAATTATGCACATATTGGCATATAATTCGTTTCATAAACTTGATTTTCTTGCTTTCTTTATTATACTATCAGAAAAATTGTCAAGACCTGTTTAATTTTTACCATGTTTGTCTATTCAAATTTACCCCTTTTGATATAAATTTTAATAAACTTTTAATGGATTCACTCAAAACAAATATAAAAACATCTAAATTACAGACTCAGATAGATAAAAGTCTGCTCCACCTTAATCCCCTTTGAACATTGACTTCATTGTTATTTTGGGTAGGAAGTTTGTTCTAATTTTGGTTTTTCAAAACCATCTAAAAAATAATGAGTGAATTAGAGGCTCAAATGTGACTTTTATCACGGATGCCAAATTGACCTCTTAGACAATTCCAATGCCAAATAAATTGGTGATTAAAATTGGCAAAAATGGTAACCAGATCTTGTGATTCAGACATTAACACATATTTTTTCATTGCTACTATCCTCAGTATATCCGGTGAAAAAAAGAAGTAACTTTTCGAGAAAAATGATGATGGAATTTTCACTCTTAAAAGTTAGGTTACATCAGAAAAATGTGGTGTTATTGCATGTGACGCAACAAGTGACTTTTAGGTTCCTATGTATAATTCACCGATACTTCCACCTTGATTTTACATATCATTAAGTGATGATTTCAATTCATTATGTAATGGTTTCAATTTTTTCATGCTTTTTAAGATTAAAAATTCCAGACAATCCTCCGAATGCATTCGATAACCATAATAGTATTATTTAAGACTTCCAGTTATATTGTCAGATTTTGCTAGTATATTATACTTTCAGTTGCTGTTAATATAACAGTATTTTTGCTCTGCAAGGACATGAATTTCCCCGTTAGTTCTAACTTTAGAGGATTTTTCAATAACATAAAGCTGCTAAAGAGCCAGATAAACAACATTCAAGAGATATATATTTTTATTGAAAACATATCTCTTTTCACTTTCCTCAGATATACAAAAAAGTGCCATCTATTTTCTCAACATACAGTAGCTTAAAAATTAATCTAACTTTCAATGAATAAGTAGGCAAATAAGNNGGGTACATAAAACACTTAAGAAATATTTTTAAGTTAGGGAATCTTGAAAGTCATCGTAAAACTTATACATGTCTTATGACATTTACTCGCAGGTTCAGATGATGAAAGCAGTACTAGGCTTAGAAGACGGAACAGTTATCAGTGGCACTGGTTTTGGTGCCGAAGGAACAGCTTGTGGTGAACTTGTTTTTACCACTCAATTCACAGGATATGAGGAAGCTCTTACAGACCCATCTTATAAGGGTCAGATTTTAATGTTTACTTATCCACTAATCGGGAACTATGGAGTCAGTGGAGAGCGTTTCCAATCAGATAACATCCATGCCGAGGGCCTTGTTGTTCGAGAGACCTGTAAAAATCCTTATCATTATAAATCAACACGTTGTATTCATAAATTTTTAGAAGATGAAGGGAAACCAGGAATCGAAGGCGTAGACAGCCGTATGCTCACCATAAGAACAAGAGAACGCGGAACAATGCGTGCAGCCCTTATCACTGGCAATGATGACGGAGAAGAAGCTGTCTCTGTGGCAAGGAACTTTCCGCAGATTACGGACGAAGAACTGATTTCCCTTGTAACCTGCAAAGAACCTCGTTTTATTCCCGGATCAGATGGTACCTGGAAAGGTAGCAGTAAGCGCAAACATGCAGTTGTAGTTGACCTTGGGATAAAACGCAATATAATAAACAACCTGCATAAAAGGGGAATTGACCTTACAATTGTTCCCGCGACTACAAAAATCACAGAAATTGCAAGCTACGAACCAGATCTCCTTATCGTTTCAAACGGTCCGGGAGATCCGGAAAAGGCAATCGAAGCAATTAATGCGGTAAAAGCTTTTGCAGGCACGATTCCGATCTGTGGAATATGCTTCGGACATCAGATTATCTCCCTAGCTATGGAAGCAAGGACATATAAGTTGAAATTCGGGCACAGAGGAGGGAATCAACCAGTAAAAGATTTAGTGGAAAACAAAGTTTTCATAACCTCTCAGAATCATGGATATGCAGTTGATGCTGACTCTCTAGATGGGACGGGGCTATATGAAAGTTATATTAACGCAAATGACAAAACTGTTGAAGGAGTTTTCCACAAAAACTTGGACATCTTCAGTGTGCAGTTCCATCCTGAAGCCCAGGCAGGACCTATGGATACAGAGGAAATGTTCTTCAGTAAGGTTGTAAAAGTCCTAGGGGGTGAGATTTAATGCCGAAACGCGGGGATATTAAGAAAGTTTTGCTTATAGGTTCAGGCCCTATAACTATCGGCCAAGCTGCAGAGTTCGACTTTTCAGGCAGCCAAGCCTGTCGATCCTTAAAAGAAGAAGGTGTACAGGTTGTTCTTGTGAACTCAAACCCTGCGACAATCATGACCGATCCAGAGATGGCTGATTTTATTTACATCGAACCCCTTGATGCCAAAATTATAGAAAAAATCATCGAAAAAGAGTTGCCCGACGGGATAATCGCAGGTCTAGGCGGACAGACTGGCTTAAATATCACAATTGAACTTGCGGAAATGGGAGTATTGGAAAAATATGGAATCCGTATACTTGGTACTCCTGTTGAAGCCATAAAAAACACAGAAAATCGTGAACTCTTCAAGGAGACCATGCTCAGGATAGGAGAAAAGGTTCTCTTGAGTCGTGCAGTTAACTCCCTAAAAGAAGCGGAAGAAGCTGTAGAGGAACTGGGCCTACCCCTAATTGTCCGCCCGGCTTATACTTTGGGTGGGGCTGGAGGCGGAATTGCCCATACAAAGGAAGAACTCCTTGAAATCGCAGAACGTGGACTAAGGCGCAGCCGCATTTCCCAGGTGCTTATCGAAGAAAGCGTGCTCGGATGGGCAGAGATCGAGTATGAGGTAATGAGGGATGCAAATGATACCTGTATCATGATCTGTAACATGGAAAACATCGATGCAATGGGTGTGCATACCGGAGAATCCATAGTTGTTGCCCCTTCTCAGACCCTGACAGATGCAGAGCACCAGATGCTCAGGNNTACAGAGTTGTTGAGGTCAATCCAAGAGTTTCGAGGTCTTCAGCCCTTGCATCCAAAGCTACAGGTTATCCGATTGCCCGCGTAACCGCAAAGATTGCAATCGGAATGACTCTTGACGAGATCACAAACAATGTTACCAAGAGTACTCCTGCTTCCTTTGAACCGGCTCTAGATTACTTAATTATGAAAATTCCCAGGTGGCCTTTTGACAAATTCACAACTGCAGACAAAACCCTGACAACAGCCATGAAAAGCACTGGAGAAGTCATGGCAATAGGCAGGACAATTGAAGAGTCTCTGATGAAGGCTTTCAAGTCTCTGGATATCGACAATCAGCTAGGTGTAAAGTGCTGGGAAGAGCCAGAAATCAAGACTCTTCTCAAAACCCCCACAAGTGAACGTTTTTTTGTCATCTTTAATGCGCTTGAGAGAGGAATGTCGATAAAGGAAATTGCCGAACTTTCTAATATCAACCCTTTTTTTATCTCAAAGATGAAAAAGATCGTGGACATGGAAAAGCGTATTAGGAGGGAAGAACTCACTACTGAGCTCCTACGTGAGGCAAAAAAGATGGGATTTCCTGACATGCGCCTTGCAGAACTAACTTGCAAGACCGAACAGGAAAT
>PMJC01000357.1:1269-3186 GCA_003157235.1 Methanosarcina sp. | reverse complement strand
AAATATAATTTCAATCACATACCCGCAAAATTGGGATTCTTTTCGTTTCTTTTAGATATCCATAAAGGGATTAGCTTGGAAGTGTATTTTAATCTCAATACCATCCAAGCTGGCTTATTTCATTACCCTTTTTAAGTTCTGACTGTATTGTCTTTGTTTATTTACATAGTTGACTTTTATTTTTATTCCAGTCGAAAACTCCACAGCTTGCTACATGGATGGAAACTTTTACGCGCATCGGGAGAAATTTTCTTTAAGAAAATGAAATCATCAATTATTTGAGATCTATATACTTCAAAATTGATAAAAGGGATTGTTTTGAGTTTAATACAACCGGTAATGATAATGATCATGTATATCTTTTCGTTGGTCTAGACCAAAATATTATCCTTCAAAAGTTATGTAGATTACAAAAATTATCAGATAACGAAAAATCTTAAAAGAGTACTTTGAGATAAAAAACAATTATGGGGTTGTGACTTAAGAGTGAGGGATGTCACATTAAACTGTGGGTGATAGGACAACTTCAGATATAATTTAAAAAGTCTGTTTGAAATATGGGAAACCGTGGAGAAAAAAGCACATAATCNNGTTTGCCTATTTGCCTACTATTATTATTGAAATTTTAATTAGTTTTTAAGCTGTTTCTATATTAAGAAGATGGATGGCATTTTTGTATAAGTCTTCAAAAAGTGAGATCTAAGCAAATGGAAATATTTGATTCTAAAAAATTCCTTATATCCATAGCTGGGGCGCAAGCATACTGCTTTGTTGTCAACTGGATGAAACACAGCAACTTTGATTAAGAACATGCAACGATAATTTTAAAAACAGATTATCTGATTCTTACATCATGGAACTGAAGAGAGAGAATGTGCTCATTGAAGCCCTACCTTATATGCAGGAATTTTACGATTCAATAATAGTTATCAAGGTGGGTGGGAATGCAATGATCAGCGGCCAGATACTGGAGGATATAATTAAAGATATTCTACTGCTACGCTATGTGGGAATCAAACCCGTCATAGTACATGGAGGTGGGCCTGAGATTACGGAAAAAATGGAGCGGATGGGTAAGAAGGCTGAATTTTACCAGGGGCTCCGTATTACAGATGACGAAACTATGGAAATTGCCAGGATGGTTCTCGTTGGAAACATCAATACCAAAATGGTATCCCTTATCGGAGTTTTAGGAGGAAAAGGTATTGGTCTTACGGGATATGACGGAAGAATGATCTTGGGTCATAAGCAGGCTACCAAGAAAATAGTTGTAGAGGGTATTGAAACAGAAGTGGATATTGGCTGGGTAGGGGAAAGTGAAGTAATTAATCCTGACATTCTCTATATAGTACTTGAAAAAGGTTACATTCCGGTTATCTCGCCCATCGCTGTGGACTCTAAGGGCAATGCTCTAAATATTAATGCTGATACGGTAGCAAGCGATATTGCTGCAGCTCTGCATGCCAAAAAACTAATACTGATGACTGATGTTTCAGGCCTTCTGAGAAACCTAAAGGATCCAAGCAGTCGTATATCTCATGTAACTCTGGATGATATAGATCTTCTTATCTCTGAGGGTATTATATATGGAGGGATGATCCCTAAAATTAAGGGCGCTGCAATGGCAGTAAAAAGCGGGGTTGAAAGGGCCCATATAATTAACGGAAGCTTTTCTCACTCCATGCTTCTTGAACTCTTTACCAACTGTGGAGTCGGAACCATGGTCTACAAGCCGGAGAAGCCTCATAAATAATTATATATGAATCAGAATTTCTGATGGATTATTGATTAAGAAAAATTTGATGGTGAAGGTTTGTGAATCTACTCATCAGACCAATTAATTTAAATGAAACTACCATAAAAACCTGTATTGTTTACAGCTATTGTTTATTATTACTTGAAAATTAAATAATATTT
>PMJC01000357.1:0-1258 GCA_003157235.1 Methanosarcina sp. | reverse complement strand
ATTGATTTCACTTTTATCTCCAGGTGAGGAATATATTTCTAGCTACTTTCTCAGACATGTGAATTCAGATATAGGTATCGAAGCTTATACTAGTAAATATAACTAAAGGATAGGCCACTGATAAGCTCAAGGTAAGGTTCTCATCCGATAACAATAAAAAGAAAATATGCGAGCCCCCATAAAATCGATCCTAGAACCACTAAATAATTACTTGAGCTTTTGGGTTAAGGGATTTTGGATCGCATATTTTGTTGATGGTTTTGTTGACAGTGGTTGAGATTGTGACAGAGATTATTGCATAGACCATGACGGTCTATAAAAATATTCTTAATAGTTCTAAGCNNTTGTTTGGATCTTTTTTGCTTTGACATTGGAACAGGTGTTTGAGTGGGTGTGGAGTTGATGAACGAGTACCAATAAATTGCCCAAAAGCAGCTCAATCGGGTTATGAATATTTAGTTATAATTTTATATCTATTTAATAATGGTGATCAAAAAATAACGACAAATCCAAGTGGTTAAAATTTGATTGCTGATGGGCTCAAGTATGAGTATATTTCAACGACATTTGATAGTTCGTTAGGCTATCAGGATATAGAAATTGTAAAAGGTGGCGAAACAGAGACAACGATAGTATATCCTGTGAAAGGACATCCAGCAACCGCTACCTTAAAATAGGATCAATTGTTTGGTCCGGAATTGTGCGTACAGAACATTATCCACATTCCAAATTATAACTAATTCCCTTTTTTCCTTTTTTTTCGTTTATATTTTATCTCAGGGTAAGTATATTTCTATTTTTTCCTGGTTTAATTTTTTGCTGTTCTAATTCAAATTGTTCTACTCATTTTTGATATTTATCCAATAGCATTTCTGAGTTCTTTGATTCTTCTATTTTTTGATAATACCCCATGCACCATTTATGGATTCAATTCTGAGAATATGCGATCATAAAAGATTAAATCACGTATTGACTTTGCAACAAACAAAANNAATAGGATTATGTTTAGTACCGCTCGCCGCAGCAGATGATGACGGAGCATATAAGTTTGATTGGAAATGGTATACAACAGACCATATAGGTAAATATTCGCAAGCTCCTTCTGGCGATAGATATGTAGTTGCTACTATCTATATCAAAAATGACGGTACAGAATAGATATCTGCAAACCCCTTTTATTGGAATTTAATTACTGATGGTATGAAATATAAAACAAATTTTAAGACATATGATCGTTCCATTGATCACCAGACAGTTG
>PMJC01000483.1 GCA_003157235.1 Methanosarcina sp. | reverse complement strand
GGGTATTTTCCATTAGAAGGAAGTCCTTTCCATTCAGGATCACTTTCCCGGACTCTGGCTTCGGCAACTGCTACCTCAACAGCATTTTCGATTTCTCGTGCAGAATTCGTACTGGCAAAGCCAACTGCTCCATTTACTACAGCTCGGATTCCAATGCCTTCCGAGAAACGATCTTTTGCATTATCAAGGGAATCCTTCCTGAAATTCACACCTGTGGAATGATTTGAGGCATAATAAGTCTCGGCTTCTTCAGCTCCTGCTTTTTCTGCCATCTTGAGTGCTTTTCTTGCAAGTTCATACATATCAGGCGCCTCCAACAAGGGCTTTTGAGATGGCAAGATGAGGGGAGCCGTCTGACACAGGCGCAAGCTGTCCTGCTTTTCCACATCTGCCAGCAGTCATTTTAAGGTCGTTGCCCACCCGAGTTATATGGTTAAGGATCTCAAGGGTCTTACCAGAAAGGGAGATATCCCTAATAAGTTCAGTAAGTTCGCCGTCTTTTATAAGATATCCTTTTTCGGCATTGAACTGGAAAATTCCTTCTCCGGTATTTACCTGCCCACCTCTAGACCCGATAAGATATATTCCATCTCGAAGCTCTTCAAGCATCTCTTCAAACCTGGAATCCCCGTTATCTACGAATGTATTACTCATCCTGACAACTGGCATGGAATATCCCTGAGCTCTACAGTTCCCTGGAGTTCCTCCAAGTTTGGCAGCCGTTTCCCGGGAATGCAGATAGGAATTTAAAACCCCCTCCCGGATGATCTCTGTTTTTTTTGATTGTACTCCTTCTGCATCAAAAGGGTAGTATCCAAACTCGTGCAGAGTAGGGTCGTCGATGATAGTAATAAGAGGAGCTGCGATCTGTTCTCCGATTCTGTTTTCAAGGATGGAATCTCCCTCAAGGACCAGATCGGCTTCTGATGCATGTCCTACAGCTTCATGCACAAAGACTCCGGCAAGCTCCTGATCAAGCAGTACAGGCATTTCTCCACCGTTAGGGGTTTTGGCTTTAAGAAGTTCGACGGCAGTATTCCCTGCTATGCTTGCAAGTTCCATAACATTTTCTTTTTCAAAAAGCTCATAGCCGTACCCAAAGCGGCTTTCTCTGCCTGCTTGATATTCACCATTTTCTGAGGCCACTGCAGAAACGGCAAAGCCGACATTCAGAAGTTCATATTCGCATTCCAGCCCGTCGGAACTTTGGTATTCAATTTTGAATTCGGCTTCCATATATGTTACTTTTGTGCTGTGAACTCCTTTGACCTTTGCATTGGCCTCAATGCTCATTAAAAGGTCGACTTTCTCCTCGATGGAAACGTCTCTTGGATCGATTTTTATTTCAGGAAGATTCTTGATTTCGGGAGGATTTACAGGCACAAGTTCAACGCTTTCTTTGGGGGTGATTGCATTCATAGAAAAAGCAAGTTTTGAGACAGCTTCGATCCCGTGCTTGAGATCAATTTCCCCTTCAACAGCTGTGTAACCCCATGAACCTCCACATAGAGCCCTGATACCTGCTCCTCGTGTGAAGTTTTTGGAAATTTCCTCTAGCCTTCCATTATCCAGGATAATAGAGATAAAACTACCTCCTACTATCCTGCAGTCACAGAATTTAATGCCCCGCATAATGCTTTTCATGATCAGTTCCTGCACCCAAATAGACTCTTGGCCTGAACGGAAGCGGGTGAGACTTCCGGAATGTCGAAACTGAGTTTGGTAATATTCTTGAGTTTTTCTATAATTGTATTCTTTCTCGGGCCCACTAGACTGTGTTCCATTACTTCCGCAATGGTAGACACAGGAATGATTTGAATCTTGTCTCTGTATGCCCTCTCGATAAGAACATCCGCTTCATTTGCCTTTGGGATAATAACTTTCTTCATACCTGCTTGGGCTGCAGCTTCGATCTTATAGGTCACTCCACCTACAGGCAGGACATCTCCTCTGACTGAAAGGGAACCTGTCATTGCCACAGTCTGATCCACGGGGATCTTTTCAATGGCAGATATGACGGCTGTAGCAATTGAAACCGATGCACTGTCCCCTTCCACACCTTCATATGTTCCTACGAACTGGATGTGGACATCATGTCTGGAGATATCTGCACCGGTCATATTTTTAATCACTGCAGAGACATTCTGCACCGCTTCCTTTGCAATAGTCTTGAGCTTCCCTGTTGCGATAATGCGTCCTTCAGCTCCAGAAATTGCAGGAGTAACTTCGGATACGATAGGTAGGACAATTCCGGAGTCTCCTCCCATAACTGCAAGTCCGTTGACCCTGCCAACAGCAGAACCTTTTCTCAGGAAGGATTCATACTCCTTGCGCTGTTCAAGGTAGCTGTCTGCAAGCTGCTGTTCAATTGACCTGGCAATCCTTTTTGCCGCAAGCACGTGTTCTGAAGTTGTGATTGAAGCATCTTCGGAATGGGCAATATCACCTGCTACACGCACAAGTCCTCCAAGGTCGCGGAGCTTTAAAGTAAGGTGGCCTTTTCGACCTGCCCGCCTTCTGGCTTCCCTGATTACTTCTTCTACTGCACCTTCGTCAAAGTGAGGGATATGCCCGTCCCGAACAACTTCCTGGGCAACGAAACGGACCATTTTCTTCCTATTTTCAGAAGTATCTTCCATGGAGTCACGCATGTAGACTTCATATCCATAGCCTTTTATTCTCGACCTGAGCGCAGGGTGCATCTTATGAACTGCATCCAGGTTCCCTGCAGAAACCATAATAAAATCACAGGGTACAGGTTCGGTTTTAACAAGAGCTCCTGAACTCCTCTCGGATTGCCCTGTAATCGGATATTCCTTTTCCTGAAGCGCAGTCAGTAGACTTTGCTGGGACTCCAACCTGAGAGTATTGATCTCATCAATGAAGAGTACTCCTTTATGGGCCTTGTGGATATCTCCGGCTTCTACTCTATCATGTGCAGGAGTCTCAAGTCCTCCGGATTGGAATGGATCATGTCTAACATCACCAAGCAGGGCTCCGGCATGTGCTCCAGTTCCATCAATATAGGGTGCGTGCTCTTTATCATAATTAGAAACTGCCAATTTCGGAATCATCATTTCCTCTTTAGGAAGAAACTGGCGGGTTAACATGAGGATCATTATACCTGCAATTATGCCCCAGAGCAATTGGGCAACAAAGTAAGAATAAACTATAATGCCAACTACAAAGAGCATCATAAGCATGTTTCTGGCCTGGGCTTTCTTTCTAGCTTCCATCTTATGAGCCATAACAATTTCTCTGCCTTTCCCAGCAGGAACTTCTCTGATTTTAGGATTGTTCAGGTCTTCCATGTTAGGATATACGAGTATATCCTTGAGTTCTTCTTTAGGAAGGAGCTCTGCCATGGCTTTTGCAAGCAGGGATTTCCCTGTTCCTGGGGTACCTATCATCATGATGTGTCGTCTTTGGCTGGCTGCTTTTTTTACTACTTCTACTGCATGCTCCTGTCCTAACACCTGGTCGATAAGAAGTTGGGGGACATCTATATTAGAAGTGTTTTCAAATAGAAAGCCGATATCGTCATCTTCATCCATATCATAATTGAGATCAGGCTTAGATTTAATCTGATTAGATTCAGATTCTCCGGTAACTTGATTGGATTCATTCCCGTCCGTAACATTATTGAACTCAGATGTGGTTATACCCCTACCGGACATTTTTTGATTACTGTTATACACCATGGTTAGCTCACATATTCTAACATTATTATAGACGTTATCTGATCAATATTTACATTTGAAGCTTTCTAAAAAATAAAAAACTTAGTGATAAAATGATTGGCAAAAAGCGGATGCCATGATTAATACATTTCTAAAGTTACTGTAACTCCATATATACTTCGGTTAATTATATAAACTTGCGGTATATAAAACTAACCTGTAAAGTTATATAAAATATTTCTATAAACTCCTAAATTTTGTCATGTGATTATAAATTATATATAAATTATTTGGGAAAATTAGAAGTTTCTCAAAATCCTCTATAACTTATATAGAAACCTTTTACTATATACTATTTGCTAGTTCAGTAGTTCCAGATCTTGTAATTCGGCACCATTAATCAAATAAAAATAGTATCGAGAAAGATTAGTTAAGGTCATGAAGTCATTGATTTATGATAATGAAAAATGACTCAACTTTTTCTACAGACACCGTAAATTTATTTTTGGAAATTTAGATAAACTCCTACATTTTGTCATGTGATTATAAATAATATATAAATGACTCGTGAAAATAAGAGATTTATCGAGGTTTTCCTTATTGATTTATGTGGTAATACTTCATTAATTTTATTTGATAATTCTTAATCAATTTTCTTCAAGATAACAACAGCTTTTATTATGGTTGATTCTACCGCAAATACCTACTCTTGGATGCCCTAGAGAACGGCAAATCTTATTAACCACATCCTTTGAGACATACCCCTCAAACTTTAAAGCTTCATCACAAGCTTCACACCCAGAAAGTCCATAATGAGAGAGCATCAATTCTATAACCCTGTGACGCCTAACTAAAAACTCAGCATACTCTGTACCCTTGCATGTCAAACTAATGCCCCTATAGGGCACATATTCTATAAGACCCGTGGAGGACATCTCTTGTATGGTTTTAGTGATCGTTGACGGNNAAATATATACTTTAAATATTCACTTTTTTTAGGGCTTAACTCCAGACCATCATTACGTTTCATAATTTGGTGTATATGCGTATAATATTTAATAATTTTTGCATATGCCTCAAATTTTAGTAAATCCTATTTTTGAGAAAAAACATAGAGATTATTATGTTTGCTGTTTTCAATAACAAGTCTTAAAAATTTAATAAATTCGTATCAGTACATTTATCATTATTTTAAAAATGAATTTAAGTATAATGCTAATTGAGTCTGATTTTGTGCCACAAATGCGTCAATCTATATTACATAAAAATGGTTGTACAATTAAGTAAAAATAATGTGATCTATAATCTATTGTCGAAAACTCCAGGTATTGTGCTGATTTTTCTGTAAAATCACAACGAAGTTGTAGGGTAGAAAATTCCAGATCTGAAGAACAAAATTATATACATTACACAAAAACTTACGTTTGAATTTTACACAAATTCGCGACATTACCAAACTCCATCTTTGTTTATTTTTAAATAATAAGTTATATTTTACCACATTTTTATAAATAAATATTTATATAGCCACTGTAATGGAGGTAGAACCAAAATGGGTTTGATGACTAGAGAAATTCTTACTGAAGGAGTAGAAGAGACAGTGATCTGGCCGGTTTTAGGGGCAGCGCAGTGATTCTAGAGAATGTACAAGGCTATTTGCTCTGATTGTGGCGTTGAGACAGAAGTTCCATTCAAACCAATTGAAGGACAGCCTATTGACTGCATAGATTGTCAACCAAAATAAAGGAAGTAT
Source organism: Methanosarcina sp. (assembly GCA_003157235.1). GTDB lineage: Archaea > Halobacteriota > Methanosarcinia > Methanosarcinales > Methanosarcinaceae > Methanosarcina. Next base: position 3,456 of record PMJC01000483.1, on the reverse strand, counting down.
ACCAAAAAGTTCTAATTTTTGATTTTAATCATTATCAATGAAAGCCTTCTATCAACAAAGTTTTCAAATTTGTTTATTTATCCTCACGTTTCTTTTATCATGTTTCTTTTATAGTAGTATCCATGAGTTATTGATTAATTGTGAAAAAGCGAGGACTATCTCTGAATTCGAGGAAAATGTCGAGAAATTATTGTATTCGGTGTTTTCAGTAACTTGTGAATAATACCTGATATTCGTTGAAACAGAAAATCTTCATTTAAAAATATGCTATTACAGAATGATTTTTTTAACATTTGAATAGCATATAAGGTCTATTGATATGAATTATTTACTGTACCTGTGTCAATAAATATAGATATGAGTTTCGAAAATAAAATTGAATATTTTCTTATAATTAAGTTAATTTTTTTAGTTTATTTTTTAATCTAAATAATTATTAAACAGAACTAATAGTATTATTATATGGTACAAAGTGTTTGGTAGATATCCAAATATTTATCAATGGTCAGTGACATACTAAGCTCATCCAAAACGCATTTTATTGGAACTTATGTGATTGAAAAATAAAATCAAAGATATGTGATATCGTTAGAATTATTGAGCTTTAGACAGTTGAATATCTAATGCTGAAGTTGCCCAGTTCAATCCCCATAAATTCCATTTTAATCTTAATCATTAGGAATCTAGGACTTCAGCAGTTGAAATGAAAAGCTCAACAGCATTAAACTTTTAACGATCCAAATATAATTTTAGCCACAAAATCTATTGCGATTTGTTTTGTACCTCAAGTGTGTAAGTCATAGATTCTTCATAATTGTTTTTATGATCATAAGCTCTATTCTGTGCTCAAAATACGAGATTCAAATCATGAACTTTGAGTTTTAGAGCAGCTAAATAATTCATTCATATCCATTAGGTAGAAAATTATGAAATATGCAACTTATATTGCAATAGGAGTGGTGATCCTTATTGCCCTCGTTTCTTTCATCGTAATAAAGGATTATCACTCAAGTCCTTTTGGCGCCAATAATAATTCCGTTGCCACCAATACTACAAAAACCATACAAATTGTTGCCGCTGAAAATTTTTGGGGCAGCTTGGTATCTCAGATTGGTGGAACGCATGTCAAAGTGTTGAGCATAGTTTCAGATCCCAATGCTGATCCACATGACTACGAAAGCAACACTGAAAATGCGCGCGCATTTGCCATGGCAGACTATATAGTTGTTAACGGAGCTGGATATGACAGCTGGGCTAACAAGCTTATTGGAGCTGGTGTTAAATCAGACTGTAAAATTTTTAACGTGGCAGAGCTTCTCGGAAAAAAAGAGGGTGATAATCCTCATTTCTGGTATAACCCTGATTATGTGAACTTGACAATGAAACAGATGAAAGAAAATCTTATTTCTATCGATCCGACCAATGCTGCATATTTTGAACAGAATTATGCAAGCTTGCAATTATCGCTTTCAAAATATCAAAATAAGACCACTGAGATCAAACAACAATTTGGAGGCACGAAAGTAGCAGCCACAGAAAATATATTTGTATACCTAGCAAACACTACAGGTCTTGACCTGATCTCTCCTTCTGCATTTACTCAAGCTGTTGCCGGAGGGAACGACCCATCAGCTGAGAGCATTGTGCAATTTGAGACGCAGCTTAGGAGTGGAAATGTGAGTTTGCTGGTATATAACCAGCAAACGGTAACGCCGATTACGAATAATATGAAGAAACTAGCTACAGAAGAAGGCATACCCCTGATTGGTATCACAGAAACCATACAGCCGCCAGATGCTTCGTTCCAGGATTGGATGAACTCAGAATTAATTTTACTTCAGAATGCGCTAAATGCAAAAGCTCTTGGGAAATAATAAATGAACGCAAACTATCCTAATATTATTACAGTTGAAAACTTGGCGGCAGGATACCAGAACAACATCATTTGGCAGGACGCCAATTTTACTATAGACCACGGTGAATTCGTGGCGGTCATCGGCCCCAATGGATCGGGAAAAACAACCCTGTTTCGTTTGCTTCTCGGGATGCAGCAACCTATTCGAGGCAAAATTAAAATATTTAATACTCTACCTAAACGCGGCAATCCAAATATCGGTTTCGTGCCACAGAGACACTTAATTGATCCAGAAATGACCATCGAATCCCTTGAATTGGTAAAACTCGGATTTTCCGGAAAAAGGTGGGGTTTTAATCCATTTTCCCAAAAAGACCGCAAATACACTTTTGATGTGCTGAAAACTGTTGAAGCAGAAGATCTAGCACACCGTTCTCTTGGTACATTGTCGGGCGGAGAATTACAGCGGATATTTCTAGCTGAAGCGTTGGTCAGCAACCCCGATTTATTGTTGCTCGATGAGCCATTGTCAAACCTTGATATTAGGCGTGAGCGAGAATTAGTGCAGCTTATCGATAATGTAGTTCGGGCGCGCAATGCAACGGCATTGCTTATAGCTCATAACATTAATCCGCTCCTGCCTTTTCTTGATAAAGTGATATATATCGTCAACGGAAAGGTAGCAATCGGCAAGCCTAACGAAGTCCTGACGTCGGAATCTCTATCGGCTTTATATGGAACACATGTTGAGGTCCTGCATGGTTCGCAGGGCCAGATCGCAGTAATAGGTATCGAAGAAAACCAACACCATTATGATTAATATGTCATTTAGCATTAATTTATTAACTGACCTGCAAGTGATGTGGCAGTACGGATTTATGCAGCATGCCTTTGAGGCCGGAACTATAGTTGCAATCATCGCAGGAGTAGTAGGTTACTTTATTGTACTTCGTCGCTCATCGTTCGCAGCGCACGCTCTTGCTCATATTGGCTTTGCAGGGGCAGCAGGCGCCGTGCTCTTCGGGATCGCTCCTATAATAGGCCTTCTACTGTTCACGAGCTGTGGTGGTATAGCAATAGCAATACTTGGTCGCCGCGCAGCTTCGCGCGACACTCAAATTGGAATCGTCCTTTCATTCATGCTTGGCCTTGGTGTTCTGTTCATTAGCCTCTATCGTGGCTATGCAACCGAAGCATACTCTATTTTGTTCGGAGAAATATTGGGTATTAGTAATAATGATGTCATTGTAACATTTATATCCAGCTTGGGAATTCTTTTTTTGACCGGGATCATATATCAACCACTTTTATTTTCATCTCTTGATGAAGAAGTAGCAGAAGTAAAAGGATTACCGACGCTTTTGCTTGGAATAATTTTCATGCTTATGGTCGCGGTTGCGACATCTTTCACCGTTCAAGTAGTTGGTGTCCTTCTTATTTTCTCATTAATGATTACACCAGCAGCGATAGCTCATCGATTTGCAAAACGCCCCAAACAAGGTATAATGATCTCCGTATTTATTGCTCTACTAGCGACGTGGCTCGGCCTTTTTATTTCGTTCTATGAGCCTTACCCCGTGAGCTTTTTTATAACTAGCATA
>PMJC01000269.1:725-2548 GCA_003157235.1 Methanosarcina sp. | reverse complement strand
TGCCTGATGTCAGCAGACCTTAGCGGCGCAAAAATTATCAGTAATACCAGGCCAATAGCTAAGTTTCTCATCATCTGATCCATATTCTCACCTCAAATTGTGACTTAACTCATTATTTTGTTCATCGACGCTTTAAATTTCTCTCCATAAAATACAGATGTATCTGTTCTCTGGATATAGGCAAAAATAATGGCAGTAATCGCTGCCTCAAGAATGCCAAATACCAAAGCATATTCAAGTACCATGGCAGGAACCGTTACGCTCAAGGTATATGGCATATAAAGTGGGACTCCTTCAGCTGTGTACTCCAAAATTGGCTGTATCCCTAATTCAAAACCCGCACACAACGCTGCCATGGTCAGAGAAATCCAACCAGCAATGGCTGCAGCAATAATTCTCGTAGATGATGTAATCGCTGAATTTCCACTAATTAACTTATAAGCGTAGTAAGCGACAAAGGGCACCACCACTCCCATGTTAAAGCAATTCGTAGCTATGGCCGTTATTCCTCCATCACCAAAAATCAGTGCTTGCAAAACCAAAGTTACAGAAATAGCTATAAGTCCTGCCCATGGACCAATGACTATGGCGATAATTCCACCTCCCACGACATGACCTGTGCTGCCTCCTGGAATGGGTACGTTGAACATCATTATTACAAATGAGAATGCAGCTGATAGCGCCAGCAGAGGAACTTGTTTGGACTTAAGCTCTGCGGTCAGCTTCTTTCCTGCATAATACCATATAGGGATCATGATAATCCAAAACGCAATATATGTATGCGGTCCTAGATATCCGTCTGGAATGTGCATTTTGTCTCTTCCTCCAACTCATTTCCTATGATTATAAACTAAAATTGCTATTTAGACTGATTAATTATTCATGATATTGAAAATTCTTCTTATGCGAAGAATAATTCCACTCTTAAAAAGAGTCTTTTGAGGGTGTTTTTTGGAAAAGACCCAGCTTCTTTAGATATTTAATAATATGCTCGTTGATTATTTCTAGAAAATATAAGATTCACGTACTTTAAAAACAAAATCAAATTCAATAGGCTTTGTGATCTAAAATTGGAAACTTGGATTTGGGACAGTTAAATATTTAATACGATTGATTTTTCAGTTCAATTGTGTAAGTCCTAAAATGCTTTTAGAATAACTGATTGTTATGTGTTACATATGTATCTTTTTATATTACTTTTTTGGATAGATTTTAATTGTATTATTAAGTAAAGCTTTATTTTCATCCTATAGATATCCAAGAGATGCTCTGTATTTGGAATCAAAATATGAATTATAATAATTATTGGATCCATGAAGAAGGACAAGAGGTTTTTACAGATATGGGAATAAAGTAATTCTCATAAATGATAGAGTAGTAATGTAAAATTAAACGAAAAGTAGCCGAGAATACAGATATTGGTCAATTGAAATTAATATAGTAGTCAAACTCCTTGATTTCTCAATATTGTCATGTGCTTATAAATAATATATAAATGACTCGTGAAAAAAGAGGTTTATCGAAATTCTCATGAATCTATTTTTTTCAGGAGAAGTTTCTTCTGATCAAGTTTGTTGATTCCATAAAATTTCTAAAAAACATTAGCAGTTTGAAGAAAAAAATGCCATCAAAGATTCCATCGAGTCGCAAGCCATAATTTTTCGTGTTCTTTTCTTGCAGCTGAAATTTCCTACCTGCCTGCTCTTACAGATGAAGAATATCCAGTGCTGCAAGATCAAATAACAAATTTCGGAGGTTTTTTTATTTCTGTGTCTGTTCGTATAAACATTTGTATGTATGATAATCTTGTATTTAATACTTTT
>PMJC01000269.1:0-716 GCA_003157235.1 Methanosarcina sp. | reverse complement strand
AAATCCCTTACTTGCTTATTGATGTTACTTATTTTTATGCAAGAGATTGGCTTCACTATGAAAACAAGGCTATCTTTATAGTTGCTGGAATAGGAGATGATGGTTACGGTGGGATCCTTGGAGCAAAATTAACAGACAGTGAATACTCCTTGTTTTCGGAAGATTTACATGATCAATAGCCGACTGTTAACGAAAATAAGTTCACAGAAATTTGTTCAGTGAGCCTTAGTAAAGAGGTCTAATGACATTGTTTTCCTTGGTTGAAGAATTTCATTTATTTTTAAAAAATGAATAATTTATGTAAAAATTATAACTTTTCAGAGGTCTGAAATTACTCACCTATCGGTGAAGAGAGGTGGGAAGTTTCAGGTTCAAGTACGGAAAGGAAAAATTATGGCGTTTTGTTTAGCACTGAATCTTTTGCGAAATCCTTTCTTGCGTATCATCTATAAAATGCCAACATTTTTGGATTTTTAAGATTAATCGGTTTGGCCGAATGACTGTTCAATAATCCACAGATACAAACTATTTTCCTTGTATTGAGTAATATAATTTTTTAATTTAATAACATAAAATATTATGAAATTAAAGAAAAATATTAAATAGGAGTTTGTCATACAGTCATATGATAATTTCGCTAAACCTCCAATCTCAACAAATTGTTTATATGCGCTTTATAAACAACCAGTCAAAAATTGAAATTTATCGAAATCCTC
>PMJC01000174.1:7241-8534 GCA_003157235.1 Methanosarcina sp. | reverse complement strand
CAGGCCGGAAGTGTAGGACCAAGGATTATGTTCTTTATTCCAAGGCTCAAGAGGGCAAGTAGAACGAGAACGGCTTTTTGTTCATACCAGGCTATATTATAGGACACAGGTAGGTCATTTATGTCTTTGAGATCAAAGGCTTCTGCAAGTTTCTGGGCTATTACCACAAGTGAGTAAGAATCATTGCACTGCCCAACATCAATAACTCTTGGAATTCCTTCGATATCGCCAAGATCTAGTTTATTGTAGCGATATTTGGCACAGCCTGCGGTCAGGATAACTGTGTCCTTTGGGAGAGTTTTTGCAAATTCAGTGTAGTAAGCTCTCTCCTTGTGCCTTCCGTCACAGCCTGCCATAACCATGAACCTGTTGATTTTTCCACTTTTTACCGCGTCTATGATTTTACCTGCAACTGATAGAGCTGCTTCGTGTGCAAAGCCACAAACAATTGTTCTGCTTTCAAGCTGCTTCGGGGGCTTAGTTGTTTTTGCTTGTTCAATCAGAGAAGTGAAATCCTTTGAACCATCTTCTTTTTCAGATATATGAATAAGTCCTTTAAAGCCCACTACTCCTGTAGTGTAAATCCTGTTTCTATAGGAATCTTTTGGCGGAATTATACAGTTTGTCGTCATCAGAATAGGTCCATTGAATTTCTCAAACTCCTCGTTCTGTTTCCACCAAGAACTCCCATAATTGCCTACGAAGTTGTCATACTTCTTGAAAGCAGGATATGAATTGGCAGGTAACATCTCTCCATGAGTATAAACATCAACTTCCATACCCGTTGTCTGCTCAAGAAGCTGTTCTAGATCACGTAGATCATGCCCACTAATAAGGATTCCCGGCCGATCTCTCACACCGATATTGACAGCAGTTGGCTCAGGGTTTCCATATGTTTCAGTGTTAGCTTTATCAAGCAGAGCCAAAGTTGAAACACCTCTTTTGCCGCATTCAAGGACAAGGTCAATGAGGTCTTGCAATCCCAAGCTATCATCTGTGATCGAAACCAGCCCTTTTTCTATGAACTCGAAGATTGCTTCGTCCTTATAACCCAGCACATAAGCATGGTGTGAATAAGCAGCCATCCCCTTAAGGCCATAGGTCAGAAGTTCCCGAAGTGACCTTATATCCTCATCATGCATGGAATGAACCGCAACATCCGTATTTTCTATGCTTTCAGGGGTAACAGTAGCCACAGCAGGGAGATCTTTTTCGGCAGCTAACTTATCAGCAGGAATCTGTGCTCTAATCGCATCTCTGAGATTAAACCCTTTTATAATAAGTGACTCAATT
>PMJC01000174.1:0-7197 GCA_003157235.1 Methanosarcina sp. | reverse complement strand
TTTTTCGTACAACCTTGCGAGTTAAGAGTTTCTTGACATTGATTACAAAACATATTTGTTTACCTTCAAAATTGTTATTCAGTTTAATCCACGTTTTTTCTGAAATTCAGTCTTATAAAATATTTTATTCCATAATCATGTAAAATGTAGTGACTTTATAGCAGAGAGATATTTTTTAGCATCGCTGCATTTAAATACCATTTTTCATATGATATCAGCTCATATATAGAATACAGTTTCGATAAGGAGACCTCAAAAATGAAAACTTAATTTTCAGGAGCTAAGGCTTGAGACTTTATCTCTGAGGCTGCAAACTGTTGGCTCGTTTCCTTCTTTTCAGACTCCATTCCATCTTCAACTGCTTCCCTTATGGTATATCCAGCCTTGTGCAGGATAGTATCACCTAGCTGAGGATCTTTGTCCATACTTCCGGTACACGGATAAGAGTGATGTGCGCCTGAAATTGTTTCTTTATATCCTGGAATATCGGACCAACCGAGCTTTTTTGCCACAAACCATGTAGAACCGCAGGGAGCATCCCTAATTACCCCTGCTCCTATGAACATCTTCCCATCAGGACTCGTTTCGATCCTGAGCACAGGCTTTCCGAAGCCAAGATCAACAAAGGAATCTATGATCGGTTTTCCAGTTTTTTCAAGTGAACAGAAAGGCCTTGGTCCTTCAAATTCGACTCCCATGGCCTCAAGCTCTTTCCTACGTTGCTCAAGAATCCCACCAGGGATTTTTTTCGATTCTTCAGCAGGTGCAATTACGGCTTTTGCCTTCGTTTTCTTCACGACATCCGGAAGAGCTGTAAGAAGGTCTGGATGGATGCCAATAGCAAGTATCAGGTCACAATTTGGAAACCATGTTGGAATATACTGTTCCGGCTCTTCTATAAATGTGGGCAGATCTTCGGGAAATTCATGAATTCCCACAATCATGTTTGCATATGACTTTCTAGTCTGCCTGCAGTAGTTACATAGATCTCCGCAGGACACGCAAAAATTACTTGAGTTGATCAGGTTCTGGATAACTTTTCTCCCAAATTCACCTGTATAAAGTATAACAATCCGCATAAATTTACTCCCTTTAGCGAGGCTTTAAAGATCATTTAGTAACTTTTATTTCGTTGTAGATGGAAATATTCTGAGTCTCTTTGAATTTCCAACAAAAAGCTCACAGAACGGAAACTGGTTTTCACTGAACTATTCGTGAAGATGCTCGAGAAACTGTTAATGCTCAGTTCTGGTAGTCTTCATTTGTACTGCCAATTCTTTTTTTGAATTTACGTGATTGAACCAGAAAAAAGAAAATTAAGAGGTATAGGCAGATTTTATAGAAAATTATACACGCTTACATACTTGAATAATTATGGAAATTTGTTATTTCAGATAGTTTTTACAGAGCCTAAATTTCGAAATTGTTCTTCTATCTAACATTTACACTCTTTGATCATTTCCTGAGCTTTTCGAACATTAGCTATAGCTTCTTTTTTGAGTTCGATCATCTTTTCCAGATCACATATTTTCATTTCTAAAAATTTAATTATCATATCCATTCTCATTACTGCAACTTTCTTTTTCTGTTCTTCAGTCAGAAGTTCCCACGTCTGAGTTATCACAGTCTGCATTATTGGACCTTTTCCTGCTAAATCATGCATGTTTAAATATCTCCTTTCATCGATAATATTTTGAATTTTATACTATACTATTATTTGTTTCAATGTATTAAATACTGAGAGTTTCGAGATAGAAACCGGTATCCATGACTAAATTGATATTCGACGTTAAGAGATTAAAATTTTCAAATCCCTAGAAGTCCCGAACCTTCTAAGAAAATTATGAACATATAAACACAAACAAAGATCTTATTGGAGAAAATATCGTGAAACATTAATCATATATTAGTGAACGATCAATGACACCAATGAGACATAAAAGCAGGATACAAAAGATTGAAAGCCTAAAGCCTTTTAGATAGGTTCCATTGAAACTTGTTTATATTAATGTACCTGGATGTATGGAGTCCTCTTTGTAGAAATCCGGTATTAATAATTCAGGTTGGAAATCATTATATGTGGTTCAAAGATATACATCAAATTCGTTAACCGATGTTAAATAAATGAATGTAGGTTTCTTTGATTAGAATTTACGCACTTAATAAGTATAATCAATCATAATGGACGTGGTAATTCAAACGTACATTTCGGATAGTTACAGTTTTAATGCTAACGATTTTTATTCCAACTGCGTAAGTCCGAAGATAAAATGTTGGTAAAATAATCTTTAATGGGATTGGTTTTATGGTAAAACGAATGATCGTAAAAGTTGATGAACAAAAATACACCGGCTGCGGGAAATGTGTCACATCCTGCGCCGAGAATGCAATTTCAGTTGAAGAAAGATATACCATAGAGTTTTAATAGAGAAAAAGGAACTTAGATATATTGAAAATATGGTGAACCTGAACTTGCTCTATAAACTTTGAGTTCTCATCCTTCAAAAACAAAATGTAATATCAACCGAAGATTATACAGAACCAAAAAACTCAATATTTATATATCAAATCAANNATATTTATTATTTTACGAAATAAACATTAATTAATTTCCAAATAATGGCAAAGGATGACTGTAAAAAGTATAAGTATTTATGCCAGTTTCTGTAAAACTAGCAATTTAAACATAATGATGACGCCAGCTTCAGATCTGCCTTAGTAAACTGTTTTGTTAAAATACATTGACTCAAAAATGATACGAACAGATTTCCAATCAACTAAAGAAATCAACTTCAGCAAGTTTGTATCCAACTGACTGAAACGTTTGTATTTTTCTCCAAGAGCAAAGTTAATAAAAGTTTTCATGAGTAAAAATTATTGTTAAAAAATTAAAAACTCTCCAATACTCAAAAGCTTAGGAGTTTCTCACAAATCTCTATAATTATAGATATAATCGCAATATATAGTAACCATTCTAAATAATAGTATATTTTAGGTATAAATGTACGCTTTTCCAACAATTAATCCAGTTCTTCCTTTAATAATACTATATTTATAGATGCTTCTAGTGACATTAACATTTCTTTTTATCGTTTAAAGCCATATTATAGGTCATTAAGAAAATATATGCCATTATTGTATACATTGCAGAAGATAGAAAAAAAAACCATATTCATGAATTATTTTCCTATCTTGACATGGAGTTGGAATGTAGGAGATTTTGATAAACCTTTGATTTTAACCATTAATTTATAGCCTACTTATAAGTATATTACTAAATAGAGGCGTTTATCGGATTCTTCTGTATATTTGTGTACATTTACAGAATTTCGGATTTTTGAAAATCATAGCAGCAAAATAATTTATTTGTACAGCAAATTGATACAGGAGCATAAAGATCTGAAATGCAATGGAAAATTGTTTTTCATGGATTTCTTCTGAGACTTCATGAAATACTGCTTGGCTAGATAAATTTTTAGAGCTATCAGAATCCAAGAGTCTTTAAACCAACAGAGATAATATCCCTGGGATCAATCCCTGTAATCTGCATTATGACATAACCTCCAAGCAAAGCACCAGCTATGCTTCCTATATTCGCGAAGCTAGCGACAAGAAGGATCCTCATTATCCTATTTTTGAATATTTCACTGACAGATTCTACTGCTAACAAAGCTTTTATATCTGATGCTTTAGGATTTTGGTATTTTGCTTCCACCAGACCAGCAAACCAACCTGCATGTGGAGTTGTTATCCATGCAACAAAAAAGGAAGTCAGAACAGAGTTACGATGACCTCCGGCAAGCAAAGTACCCAAGGCACTCAGGATTCCGGTGATGATGAACCAACATACAAAAGCTATCAAAAAAAGTTTAAGTGAGATACCAGAAAGAAGCATTAATAAAAAAAATGCAACTATAAGGCCAACAAAAATAAAGCCAATTATTTTACTAATGCCAAATCTTTTCTTCGGAATTTCCATGAGAGTATCCAGGGGAGGAATCTCTTTTGGATTTTTCAGATAGTTCATCACCCCGACTTTGTGCCCTGCTCCTATTACCACAACGACAATTTTGTTTCCGCCCTCAGCAGCTTTAATGATATTTCCTGCAAGATATGCATCTCTTTCATCAATTAGAACACTGGCTGCAGTAGGGGCAAAGCCTCTGAGCTCACTAACAAGTTCAGCTACAAAATCCGGTTCTGTAATATGATCTATATCGATATCGGTACCTTTTCCAATCTCTATAAGGCCACCTAGAAGTGAGCCGATCATTCTTATTTTTTCCAAGAACTTCATCTTTCCCCAAAAACGCTGAAGGGTCACTTGAATTTCTCGGTCAATCAAAGCAACCTTAGCCGAGATAGACTCTGCTTCCTCCATCGCTAAAAGCATCTCAGCACCGGGTTTTACTTTCAGATCCTTCCCTATTTTTTCCTGCAATTTGGCAAGTAACCAGTGAATAAAATAGTAATAGATCTTCCCGCCAGAAAGAAGTTCCTTAATCAAAAGCTGGTCTTCCTGCTCATTTCCCTCTAGAGAATCATAACGTCCTCTGCATAACTCAACAGCTACAACATCTGGTTTCAGATTCCTGATAACAGTCTTAACATCGGCAATACTCCTCTCTGAAACGTGGGCTGTACCTATGAGCACGATTTTTGAAACATGAGACTCACATTGGTGTCCATCTAGAGATTTTGTACTTGAAGAAATTGAAATTTCCGAAGCCGACTCAGGAAGATGTTCTGAAAGAATTTCAGAGCTATTATCAAGCCTTTCTTCAATTTTGTCTGGTTTTACTGTGAGTACTGGAACAGAAACCTCAGTTTCTTCAGGCATTCCAATTGAATTATCAGAAAGTTTAGACTTCTCGACAGAAACAACGCTTTCTGTGGATTCGGATACAAATTCGTCCATAAAATATATTAACTCCTGAAATGAGATATGAAAATTGTAGTAAGATCCTTTTCCTGAGAATAAGTAATTTCAGTTTTGGCCATTATCAATCTTTCTGCTGCGATGAATTAAAGGTGATGATGAGAATATATTACTTGAAAGAATGTATTTCTGGATCTTCAATACTTTTATATCATTTGTTCGAAGATATAAAATTTTTGAATAAAATTATGTAACTATTCAATATTAGTAAAAAATTTCAATATCCTCTTTACTAAGATTTACTGAGCAAATTTAGGTTGGCTAATTTTCTCCAACTGTCAGCTATTGATCATTTATTTTATTATCTCACGAGTTAGTAATCCAGAAGTATCATATTGCATCAATATATATATCTCAAACCACTTTTGTGAAAGCTGATTAGTTACGAAATTTGGATTATTTAAAACATTATTTGATTTATTCACATTGCCTTCTAAAATCTATAATGAATTATATTTTTACTTCTATTTATTTTACATTGTAAAAAATACCAGAATACTTTGTTAAGTCAAACTATATTCCTGTAGGAAAATACATTTTTGGAAAGAATCTTCAGTACTTCACTAAAATTTATTCCATACCTTTACTCCATCCATTTACCTTATACACTCTACTACTATCTAACCTTTGAATGTCGTCTCAGCCATTCCTCAATGAAAAGTACAAATACATCAAATCTGAACTTTTTTTCATCTATTGCATTAGGTCCTCGTTCGATAAACGTAAAATATTTTTTATTGAAGTATAACCATATGTTTTTGAGTAAGAGAAATATCATAGAATAAAATATATGATAGTACCATTTTTATATAAAGTTCTTGGTTTAAATATATTTCCTATCCTGTATAATGATTCAATAGCAATCTTCTTCTGTAAACCACTCTGACCCCCCTTTGGAAATCATTTGACTCCAAAAACTACAAAACCAAGATTCAAATCTCTTTTTCATTTTTGTTCTCTAATGATACTTGATATCAATAACAATATTCTAAAGAATCTTTTGTGGGGGATTATTTATGATATATTATTCACTATGTATCTTACTCACCCCAAATATCTGTTTTATCTGCCTTCCTCTCTTACTTCTGAATTACGGATGATCACGAATGCACCGTCCTTTAGGTATGGAATGAATCCTCAAATCTTTCTTTTTTCGTTATACCCTCTAAAATATCGCTTCTTTTTAAGGTGAGTTTGTTTTTGGTACCTTGGTCCGAAGTTATGTCATTCATCTCTTAAAGGGATATGAAAAGAGTTGTAATTAAACAACTTTATTCATGGATATAGGCTGATAATCTATCACATAGTTTTGATTCCTTTAAGTATAGATACAAATATTTTTTCCCAAATAAATTTATTTCTTCATCTTACTTCAGTTGAGAACAGAAATAATTTTGGTTCAAATAAATAAAAAAAGCTGCTATAAACCCACCTTCTGCAGATGTGAACAAGAATATTATATACTCTCTCAATATGACAGTGGCTTAAAAATTAATCTAACTTCCAATTAATAATAGTGGGAAAATGGCAAATAAATTATACATCTGTGTACATCTGTGGAATGTCGGTATAAACAATTAAAGCTAAATAAAATGCCGTTAAAAGAAAAAAGAAACCTACTTTTCTGCATTTATCAGGGTTCAGAAACTTCCTTTGGCTTCTCAACGGATTTCTGGATTTCGTCAAGAAGTTGGTCATCAGTTTTATCCTTTATATCAATTCCGAGCTTTTCAGCTGTTTCCTGTAATTTGGTCTTCTTTAAAGTTATGGGTTCACTTAAAGATTTTTCAAACTCCCTCAGGTTTTTTTCGGATTCCGTCTGGGCTTTTTTGAATTCTCCCATGGAACTACCCATGGATCTGGCCAATTCTGGAAGTTTATTTGCCCCAAAAAGAAGTATAATTACTCCAAAAATCACTATAAGTTCAGTTGATCCGATCATAGCTTGACCTCAAATATTTCGTTTTCTTAAATAATTTAAATGATTGAGACAATTTATTTCTAATTTGAAAATTGTTCATACCTTCGAGTTACATTAACATTTTTTTAGTTAAATGTAATTCTTATTTTTGAAGTATCTTATTTTGATTTATTATTCGGCAATATTTTATACCATATAATCTTTTATATGTAACTTTTTACTTTTCCGTCGTAATAAATTTTCATTTTAGCTTTATCCCAGAATTCAAGTTGTTCTGGAATTTTCCCCATTTTAGATGAATTTCTTCAATCGGATTTCGATAAACGTCTGATTTTCA
>PMJC01000120.1:3091-7741 GCA_003157235.1 Methanosarcina sp. | reverse complement strand
GGTGCTCTACATGCAAAAATTCTGGGAGGAGGTCAGCCATATTTGCATACTATCGAATTTGCAGGGGCATTATTACCGGTACTTCTCGGGGTATTGACTATTATTCCACTTTATATAGCAGCTGCTACGATTTTTGACAGAAAAACAGGACTTTTTGCCGCCTTCATTTTCGCATTTATTCCAGCTCATATATATGCATCCAAGTTTGGGAACGTTAGTCATCATGTAGCAGAAACATTTCTCACAACCGCAGCATATACATTACTCATACTTGCTTTAAAATGGGCAAGGGAAGGATCTTTTTCCCCTAGCTCTCTTAAAAATATTTATTCAGGGAAGAAACTGATGAAATCACTGGCTTTTGCAGGAGCATCAGGGATATTCTTAGCCCTGTTTATTTTTACATGGTTGGGAGCCTTGTTTTTTGTAAGTTTGATAGTATTGTATGCAGTTATACAGACTACTATCGACCTTAAAGCTGAAAAACGATCTGATGACATTTTCATTTGCTTAATAGCAAATCTTTTTGCAACACTTTTATTTACTATCCCGCTATCAGCAGGATATGTACGCTCTGGTCTGGAAATGAGTGCGATGTATCTTTCCTGGTTTCAGGCACTCTATGTACTTAGCATGATAGCAGTCACTACTTTTTTGTGGGGTCTTTCCATATATCTCTCTAAAAAAGACATAGACTGGAAATATTATCCTGGCACTTTAATACTAGTTTTGTTTACAAGCTTTTTGCTTCTCCGCGTTTTTTCAGCTGGAACCTATGCTTTTGTGATCGAAGGAATAAGTTTTTTCTCGGGAAAAGGTACATACTTAGGTACTATTTCCGAAGCAATTCCTTTGTTTTTAACTTCAACAGGAAANNCTGCTAGTTCTTGAGTGGAAAAGGGATGAATCAAAACCAGAAAGGGTTTTTTTCCTATTATGGACAATCTTTTCTGCATATATCACATTCTCACAAAGACGTTTTTCATATCAGCTCGCAGTAAATATTGCAATCCTTACTTCATATATACTATGGGTTATGTTTGAATCCCTAAACTTTGAAATTGAAGTAAAAAAGGTAATTTCTGAACTGAAAAATGGTAACAAAATCTCACTTGACTCTCAAGCCGGGAAAAAAATAAATGTAAACACAACACAAAGACTTAAAAAAAGGGATTTTTCAGAGCCAAAAAATAATCAGAGACCCGATTACGTCAAAGTTTTTTTAGCATTGGCGTTGATAGGACTCNNTTGCAAAAAGTTCAGACTGGGTTGGCCCAGGTCCAGAATGGCAAAAATCGCTCATTTGGCTCCAAAATTCCAGCCCTGAGACCTCTTATTATCTTCAACCTTCCCAAATTCCAGAATATGGGGTGCTGAGCTGGTGGGATTATGGTAACTGGATAGTGTACATCTCCAAGAGGCCTGCAATATCGAACAATTTCCAGACCGGTGTTGAAGATTCTGCATATTTTTTTATGTCTGAGTCTGAACAGGAAGCAAAGGCTATAATGGACAAACTCAAGGTAAAATATGTGATCACTGATACACCGATGTTAAATGAGAAGTTTGGGGCTATTGCTCATTTTGCAGGAAAGGATTCTAAGGATTATTTTAAACAAGTTAACCGTACTTCTGTGATTGGTAAAGAGAAACTTTTGAATACTGAGATATTTAAGCTTCACGACCAAAATGGTGCAAATCTTGGAAATCTGCGGCTTGTACACGAAAGTAATGTCTTTAATGTAGGCCATAACAAAGGTGATGTTGTGAAAATATTCGAATATGTTCCAGGGGCCAAGATTACAGGTACTTCAAGCCCTCACAAACTTGTCAATGTAACACTTTATCTCAAATCAAACACAGGCAGAAAATTCAAGTATGAAAATAAAGCAATGGCAGATATGAACGGGTCATTTGAAATAACTGTACCCTATTCTACAGAAGAAATTGACAGTGGAATCAATGCTATATCGGCTTATAAACTGAGTGCAGGAAAAAACATTACCGAACCAGCAATTTATATAAAAGAAAGTGACGTTCTAAATGGAAATAGGATCAAAATATGATTTATATAACTAAATTAAAATTTCCATTGAGGATGTTCTAAATTAACTTTCTAGGTATTTTTAATTTGTAACTTTTTAGGTACAGTCCTTTGTTTTGTTTGGAAGTATATAAGATATGGAGGATCTCTACTCCCATGATATTGGATTTTTATAGACGGTTACAAAAAAATGGAATTAAGATGTATGAATTAAGTTTTTTCTTGTGAACTATTGAGGATAAATAGTAAACTACTAATCA
The DNA here is from genome assembly GCA_003157235.1 of Methanosarcina sp. GTDB lineage: Archaea > Halobacteriota > Methanosarcinia > Methanosarcinales > Methanosarcinaceae > Methanosarcina. Next base: position 5,437 of record PMJC01000120.1, on the reverse strand, counting down.
GGAGTAAAACAAATAAAAGTGGTCATTTGAAGCTAGGGGTCGTATTCAGGACTATAGCAGGTCGGAAAGTGGTAAAGCATGGAAGAAAGAAAAAAAGGAAAAATTTTTTCCTTTTTTGTCTTTCATTGATTGGAGTTATTTTCCAGAGTAATTGATGTAAATTTTAGTGATTCAATGGGATATTATAAAGTCTCTGATCTGATGATATGTTCAGGACAATTATCATTTTAAGATATCAATTTTATTATAATTTGAAGTTTGGCTTTTGAGGAAGAATGTGTACTTTTGTGCAGATACCGAAACAAAATCGAGAAATATAAGCTCTTAAGCAAAAGTGTGGCTTAAATTATACCTAGATCCAAATAAATATTATTTTGTAAAGATTAGAATAAAATAAGGATAAAATTCAAACTGNNAAAGGTAAGGAAAAAATTCTCTTTACCATCAGACAGTTATAGAACTATGTAGCTTGTATTCTGTTTCACATATTTCTTTAGTATCCCTTGCAATGGTAAGTTCTTCATTGGTTGGGATAACAAGAACTCTTACTTTCGAATCTGGTGTGCTAATGTCGATTTCCTGACCTCTTATTTTGTTCTTTTCATCATCAATCTTTATACCTAGGCCTTCAAGACCGGAAAGAATTNNTTGGAAGCTGCTTCATCAAGGTCTCTGAAATCGTTGCTTATTCCAGAGATTCCGAGTACCCCGGATTTTTTATTCATAAGGTTGTCAATTTCCCTGGTTGAAAGCCCTTCTTGCTCCATAATGAATGGAACGATAGCTGGATCGATGGAACCGCATCTGGTCCCCATTGCGACACCCTCTAGCGGGGTAAAGCCCATGCTGGTCTCAACGGATTTCCCACCCTTTACAGCGGTAATGCTTGAACCATTCCCGAGATGGCAAGTTATAACTTTGACATCTTTTTCCGGTTTCCCGAGCATAGCGACAGCTCTTCTGGCAACGTACATATGAGAGGTACCATGGAAACCATATTTCCTAATTCCATGTTTCTCGTACAAATCATATGGTAGAGCATACATATAGGCATATGCAGGTAATGTCATATGGAATGCAGTATCAAATACAGCTACCATCGGTACACCAGGCATGATCTCAGCACAAGCGGTGATCCCCATCATGTTTGGAGGGTTGTGGAGAGGAGCTAGTTCAAAGCAATCTTTGATCGCCTTTTCCACATGCGTGTCGATTAAAACAGATGTTGTGAATTTCTCGCCACCGTGTACAACTCTGTGTCCGACTGCATTTATTTCGGTCATATCTTTGATTACACCGAATTCTGAGTTGGTGAGAGCTTTTACGACTTCCTCGAGGGCTATCTTGTGAGTGGGCAGATCAATTTTTTGCTTTTCCAGCTTCTTGCCATCGAATCTTTTCTGGGTAATTATTCCATCATTGACACCTATCCTCTCACAGAGACCCACTACAAGGACGGATTCATTAGTCATATCAATTAGTTGATATTTGAGAGACGAGCTCCCAGCATTTATTACAAGTACCTTCATGTATACACACCAGTTCAACTCATTGCTTTTAAGTCACATTCACAGTTTTTCGGTTAAATATACTTTATAAAATTTGTAAAGCACTTTCTTTGTGCACTTTCAATTATTTGTCCTGTGCTGCGGCTTGGACACAGGTAATAGCCACGGCTCCAACAATGTCCTCATCGTTGCAGCCTCTGGACAGGTCGTTAATCGGCTTGGCAAGTCCCTGAGTAATTGGGCCATAGGCTTCGGCTTTTGCAAGTCTCTGTGCTATCTTGTATGCTATGTTTCCACTGTTTAGGTCAGGGAACATAAATACGTTGGCTTTGCCTGCAACAGGGCTTCCTGGAGCCTTTGAGGCTGCAACGCTGGGAACAATCGCTGCATCCACCTGAAGCTCACCATCGATTGCGATGTTAGGAGCTAGTTCCTTTGCGCGCTTTGTAGCGGCAATCGTAGCTTCTGTTAGAGGGCTTTTTGCACTTCCCTTCGTGGAATAGGAAAGCATTGCAACTCTTGGCACGTCCTGAACCAGAAGTTCAAAGGTAGCTGCGGAATTGACTGCCATGTTTGCAAGATCTTCCATGCTTGGCATTTCTACCATTCCAGAGTCACAGAAAAGGAATGTGCCATTGGATCCATATTCACAGTCAGGCACAGAGATTATGAAGAAAGCGGATGCAAGAGCTGCGCCGGGCGCTGTTTTCACGATCTGAACAGCAGGTCTAAGAGTGTCTGAAGAAGAGTGGACAGCGCCTGATACTACGCCGTCGACTTCACCGAGTTTGGCCATCATAACAGCGAAGTAAACATAATCACTCATAATTTCAGCTGC
>PMJC01000120.1:0-3070 GCA_003157235.1 Methanosarcina sp. | reverse complement strand
TCATTACCTATAAGGACAATCTTTGCAATACCTCTTTCAAGGATCTTAGCAGTTGCCTGGAGAGTTCTTATATCATTAGTTTCAGGTAAAGCAATTATCTTATTAAGTTTTTTTGCTCTTTCGCTGATCTTGTCTAGGAATTTTGCCAATCAACCAACCTCCTATATAATTAGGCTGATTAAATTTACTGGTCTTGATATATAAATTTACGTAAAAATCTCGAAGAAATTTCTCTAAAGATGACTATATATCCTGTCTACTAACCTATTATACTTATTTGCAAACATTTATATTCAAAATTAATAAAAGAATATCATTTTTTTTCATGAAATCTGGTATTGTTTTATTAACAATAAACCTTAGAAAATTTAGATAACCCCAATTTTTGGCTGATTTTTTATAAAGCATAATGTAAAAAATTTGTTGAAATCTGAGGTTTATCAAAATGGTCTAATATAAATAACAAATTGATCTAAATAAATTCTGAAAGGGGTGTGACAATAAACAAGTATCGTAATTGTTAATCCTATAAAAAACAGTTGGAGATATCCACTTTGATGCAATAGAGACTTCTGATTACTAAATGATGGATAAATAAGAAACATACTCAATAGCAGACAGTTTAATAAAATAAATTAATTTGAATTTGTTCAATGAATTTTAGTAAATATGGCTAAATATATTATTTATCTGGACTGATTAGTCAGAACAGAGGACTCAAATGTGGATTGATTGGTGACTTATATCTTTCCCAAAAACAGAATACTGATAGGGTGTTTGTTGGAGGTTAACGTTTCTTTTAAAAAGATAAGGTTCAGAATCGTGTTGTGGATTCTAAAATGTATCCTTGCATAAAAATTTAGAACTACACAATGTGATAAAAAACGGCATTCAGACATCCATATTTCCAATTTAATGGCCAAGTTTATTTGAGCTTAGTTTTTCAAATTGTTGGCTAATGTTTGTGTTTTTTATTTTAGAATATGTTGAAGTTATACATTTTTAATAACTATAAAAAATCAATCGATTTTTTTAGGTAACTGCCAAGTTAAGTTAAATTTATAATTTTCTTTTGTAATTAGGTAATATCCCCCTCTTTAAACTGTGGAAGCCAAACTACTTCATAGAGTTTATTTTTAACCTCTAACTGCAAATACAGGCGTGATTACGGAAAAAAAGGTTTCTATGTTCACAATTGTGTTTCTCACTCCGATTTTTACTTTCAAAATTCACGTGGATCTAGTAGTACTTATTTCTCTTCTGACCAGAATGTAAGGAAAGTAGAAAATGGGTAGAGTGTGAGTATTTGAGCATCTTGGTAAAATCTCAGCTTACCACTTACCACTTGATAGACTACCCAACATCTGAAGGAACAAACTTTAGGAGAAATATTGCTATCAAAATTATATATTTGATGGTTATTTAATATAATGAATGTTTTTCGAAGTTTTAGAATGATCTAATAGGTAGTAAACTATACTAATGTATATATTTAAATATAACGATAAAATTCAAATGTTAAGGCTGCTGACTAAAATATTTTGGGGAAAATTGCTTTTTGTGGTTCAATTTGGCGAATAAAAGATGTGTATTTGGAACAAGTTCGCCATTCGATTGGAAAACCCAACTGGGCAGTATTTAATTAAACCAGATTTAGAAGCAGCATTCATTGAGCAAAAGTTTAGGAAATACACTGAGGATTGTGAAGAAAATAATCATGAAGACGATTAAATATTTAATTTGTCTCTTTACTCTGTTGGTTGTGTTGAGTTCGGTTGTTCTTGCAGAGGCTAATACACCACCTACACAGCGAGTAATTAACGGCAAAGGGCAAAATTGGAATTTGAAAGGTGATAAATCAGATTCCAGCGATAAATACTGGAATAATACAGTCGCATGGGTAGATTATCAAAATATGCTGCACTTAATAATTGTTAAGGGCACAAACATAATTTATAGTATTGAATTGAAACCCAGTTATGTAAAAATCACATCCATGCAGGCAAATGGGAAAGTTATAGCAAACTATGAGCTTATTCCAAAATTAATTTTATTCCCGATCAGTAAAAGTTTTAGAGCTATTTTTCGTAATTGGAAACCTTGGTTGCGTTCATGAGTTGTTGAAAATCGTAATCATAAGTCAATATCCATATCTTCCCCAAGATAAGAGGCCTACTCATTTTTCCTATTTGATCAATTGCTAAAGGACACTCTCTGATATCAAACTTATCTCAGCTATGCCTTTAACTTTATAAATTATCCGAAAATTTTTACTCTCAAATATTGTTTTTGGTTCAAGCTTTAATTCCTTAATCAATTTAGAGGACCTATCTGAACTAAGTTTATGAGGTAACCTTCCGCAACCTTCTTTATTAAACCTATTCTATCAATAGTAGCTTATTTTTTAGTGACTCTCTCTATTGAGGTTGCTTTCTAATAGAATCTCATGAATATATAAATTGGATAAAGTATCGATGATTTCGGTAAACCTCTAATTTTAACGAATCACATATGTACCAAATATAAGCATATGACGAAAATTAGGGACTGATCAAAATCTTCTTCAACTTCTGTTGAACTTTAGTATTCTTCTCTGTCACCATGAGCAAATTAAGTTGATCAAAAAAAGTATTTTATTCGATACGATACTTTCAAGCCTCACGATAAAAATGTATTTGGTTTCACAAATATATGTTACTAATAATGAAAAATGTAATTCAAAGTCAAATTTTTGTGTGCTTCACGAATTGTTTCTTCTGATATAATATATTTNNTATTTTCACTCTATATTTTTATTGAAATTAATGATTTTACAAAAAATAATTCATGGTGCCTTTTTTTGTTTTCACATTTAATTTGCAATTTCAGAGAATCATGGAGTTTTACAAATTAAGCTGACACAGTTGTTTGCTATGTCGGCAACTTTTGAGTTTTATAATCTTTACACTAATAATATTTTTACTTTCGTATAAATTAAGTGATAATATTTTTCTCTAATGTCATCTTCAGGTTTGCCTAAAAAACGGTTTTATTAAGATATAATGGACTCAAAAATGATGCAAAAATGTTT
>PMJC01000351.1:10021-10764 GCA_003157235.1 Methanosarcina sp. | reverse complement strand
TACGTCCACAGAAAAGGCGCAACAAGAGCATTTCCTCCCGGGGATCCGGAAGTTCCGATCTTATATAGGGATGTAGGTCAACCGGTTCTGATTCCTGGGAGTATGGGGACTCCTTCTTTTATACTATGTGGCGCAAAAGAGGCTATGGATATTTCTTTCGGCAGTTGCTGCCATGGGGCTGGTAGGATAATGAGCAGGATGCATGCAAAAAAAGAATTATGTGGGCAGAAAATAAAGGAAAACCTTGAAGCTCAAGGTATTACAGTGAGAGCAACTCATCCTTCTGTAATTGCAGAAGAAGCTCCAAATGTATACAAGTCCAGCATCGATGTAGTAAATGTCGTTCATGAGCTCGGCATTGCTCAGAAGGTCGCAAGAGTTCTCCCTCTTGGGGTTGCGAAGGGTTAAGGTGCTAAAAAATCCGAGCTGAATACAAAATCAGGATTGTGTAAAAGTTTTGATCTGCAGGATAATTTTTTTTAAGCCTAATTTTTCTTCCAATTTTTGGCATATGATCGTGTAAACTGGTTTTATTCCTTTGCAGTACATCATATATCTTCCAGTTCGTCCATGATATGTGAGTCCGGACTGTAAAGCTTGGGATTCTTATTAAATCTAAATTCGATCATGCTTGAGTACGAAGAAGTCTCAAAAGGCGTGCCGTTTTCCCGGAATATATTCGAAAAATATTCAACAAGGTTACGGATAAACTTTTCATTTTTGAAGTCATGGAAGATCGTCAC
>PMJC01000351.1:9505-9963 GCA_003157235.1 Methanosarcina sp. | reverse complement strand
GTATTTTCATCAAGTTCCTTGCATATAATGTCAAGATATCCAAAATGTTTTCGGATCCCTGGCATGGTCTCATTAGGAGATATAGATGAATTTTTTTTGAAAGAAATCTGGGTTGAGTTTGCTCTCCTGAACATATTCTCAACATCAAGTTGTTTCCATCTGGCTAGAAAGTGAGCTACAAGCTGAGCAAAAAAATCACGACTATTTACTGTAGCATTGGAAAAAATTACTAGCGCAGATTCTGGGTTATGAATATCCTCACATTTTATCGAAGTCCTGATTGCCCATTGGTAACTTCTAAAAATTCTATTCAGGTACTCTTCAAGTTGTTTCATGTCTTGAATTTCGAATGGGTTAATCAGCTCATTAACAAGCTCTTCATTCATAAGCCGACCTTTAATATATCTGAACAGGCACTCCAATATCATTTTATTTATGACGACATTTTCTCCATTTTG
>PMJC01000351.1:0-9438 GCA_003157235.1 Methanosarcina sp. | reverse complement strand
TCATCAAGGGATATATTTTTTCTGATCAGCACATTTTCACACTGCCTGATCCGGTTTATGGATCCTTTATACTACGATTCATTATTAATGCTCAAAAATTAGGATTTTCTCATGCTTCCATTCTAAAATTTAGAAAATTTCTTTTTTAATCAAGAGATATTTTTCAAATTCTAGGAACTTTACTTATTACTTCAATTTAGAGTTTTTTGATAAGCTTTATTTTCATAATTATTTATATACTATCTATATGCATACTACGAAATATGGAGGTTTATTTATAATCCTCTTTATAATATTGGTAAGTACTACCAAATATTAAATCTTTCTATTTAGTGTTATTTTTTGGTAATTTATCTGATAAATCTCATCTCAAAAGGTATTATACTCATACTATTCGGCGTACAAGGAACTCATTATTTGGCATGTTTAGTATTATGTTGGTATGCTTTGTCATATTTTCTGGGATCAAATTATCAAATGATACATATTTCGATAAATATTTACTTTTTTTTATTGGTTTGCAAATTGTTTCTAAATGAATCGTGAAAGTTAGATGTTTATCGTAATTCTCTATAGTCAACAAATTTTTTATTTATTTTTTATTCTATTTTACATATTGTTCTCTGCTTTTTGATCTTTATTTTTTTCCAATTTTTGATAGCGTTTTAGATGTCGAATTTGGTATATTACATGGCTGATAAATAAAATATTAACTATTGTATCAAAATAAAATAACTAATAATACTGAGATGGAACAAAAAAATGTATACTTCTCTATTTTGTTTAGTTATAATGTGGAAAACTGATACATCAGATTTAATTTTGATAAATTTTAAAGGCTTCCAATTGATTTTTTGACGAAAATATTGGGTTTTATATCTTGTAAATTATATTGTTAAACTAAGGATAAATGGGTCTAATAGTACTTAATTTTTTATTCAAATTGAACTTTTTTTATTATCAAATTGAGCAAGTGATAAATAATCAAGAATAGGTAATACTGATTCACAACTCTGTATATATAAATGCTAAAACAGTGTACAATCTGTATTAAAAAATTTGGAATGTGAAAAGGACTGGCATAACCTGAAGGATCACTTAATTGGTTCCCTTTTGTCCTTGCAGTTTGTCTAATTTGTGATGATATTTTAATCTCAATAAATAGTTAGACATTTTTTAAAACTGTAATTTTGTGAGTAAATACGTGCAGTTCCTGTTTGAATCTTGGGAGTAAGTCTAAAAATACTATCAGGTTCTTACAATTTATAACTAACTCACGATCTTCAAGGTAATGACATTCCAAAAGAGCGAGTTTGGGAGTGGATTCATAAGTGTCTGGCGATTTGTATCGAAGTTCTTAGCCAGCCAGACACTTTCCTCCTAATAAGAGAAAATTATTTTGTGAATAAGCTTTTAAAATGAGTTCATCAAGGAAATAAAAACTTGTTTTTTTGAATCTTGTATTTTAAAGAATAATCGAGCTTTGTATTGCTTCTAGAGTATGGAGGGTCCTGAATACCTTTCTTTTAGGTTGGAGACTATATGTACTCTGAAATCTTTCTGTTTCCATAAAACCTTAAATCATCGTTTCTTTGAAAATGAGTTTATTTTTGGCACCATGTCAGGTATAGTTTCTCCACCTCTTACTAGGCCATGATACGTATTTAATTAAATACTTCTATCTGTAGTTCAAATCCTTTAACTCAACCTATATAATGGAGTTGGTACCTAAGTATCGATACAATATATTCTACTTTCTTTCTGCAGATGTGCGGAAGAATGCCATCACTTCATATTCCATACCTAATTGTTGTCTCTTTTTTCAGTTTTAGAATAATCGCAAGAGTGCTGATTTTTGGCTCGCTCTTAAACAGTAGATAGATTTGGTCTTTGTCAGTTTCAATTTCTAGTATTTCAAAATCTGTCTCTTTTTCAATAATTTTAATATTTTTAAAAACCTATCAGATGCCTTTTATTTTCCCCAACAAAATCCCCCGAGTTATCTCTGAGGTTCTATCCCCGAAGACTTCATAGAACCTCCAGTAGGAACGATTATAACCTTAGGATTTACAAATATGTTCTAGAAAAAACAGAAGACCTTGATAAAGAAAAATGGTCTTTAATCCTTGATGAATTAACCAATGTGTATGTATACTTTGGAACTTAAATTTATTGAGAAAAGAAAGAAACAGAACCGAAAAAAGAGAAATCATGTATGAAAAGCACTGTTTACAGGAAGATCCTGATTGCAACCGACGGCTCGGAACTAGTACAAAAAGCAGTTGCTTCTGCAATTGAAATTGCAAAGCTAAGCGAAGCACAGCTGTGTGCTATATATGTGATTGCATTGGGGGGCTATTTGATAACTCCATATATAGATGCAGAATGGGAAAAAACAATGAAAGAGCATCTCAGGCAAGAAGGTCAGGAAGCGACAGCTTATGTAGAAAACGCTGGCGGAGCCGCAAATGTTGAGGTAGAATCCATTATTCTAGAAGGAAGTCCTGCGGTTGAGATTATTGACTTTGCAGAAAAAAACGATATTGATCTTATCGTTATGGGTTCACACGGGAAATCCGCAATTCAGAAATTCCTTATCGGAAGCGTAGCAGAAAAAGTGATCAAACACTCAAAAATAGCCGTCCTTGTTGTAAGGAAAGAAACTGCTGAAAATGTATTATTAAATCTCATCCAAGTATTATGAAACTAGAGGTTATGATACTGGAGGTTGTAAACTATGGTTGATTTCAATGCCTCTTTATTTCCTGCATTAATAGTTGTTTTTTTAATACTTTCACAATCTATAAAAATGGTTAATGAATATGAGAGGGTAGTTATTTTCAGGCTAGGTCGTCTTAGTGGAATAAAAGGACCTGGTATTTTCCTGATTATCCCACTTGTCGATAAAGTAATCAAAGTAGACCTTAGAGTTGTTACCGTTGATATTCCTAAACAGGCAGTAATCACGCGGGACAACGTTACGGTTGAAGTCGATGCCGTTGTTTATTATAAGATAGTTGAGCCGGGAGCCGCTATAACTCAAGTTGAGAATTATAAGTTCGCAACATATGCCCTTTCACAGACAACACTTAGGGACGTGCTGGGTCAGATGGAACTTGATGGGCTGCTTTCGGAGAGAGAAAGTATCAACAAGCGAATTCAGGAACTTCTAGATGCGTACACAGACCCGTGGGGAATTAAGGTTACAGGGGTTACAATTAGGGATGTATCCTTGCCGGATACAATGAAAAGAGCAATTGCCAAACAAGCTGAAGCCGAGAGAGAAAAGCGTTCAAGAATAATCCTTGCAGAAGGAGAATCTCAAGCTGGCCAGAAGATGTCGGAAGCAGCAGCTTTCTATCAGGGGGTACCTACAGCGATCAAACTGAGGGAATTGCAGACTCTTGCTGAGATTGCTAGGGAAAAGAATCTGATAGTGGTTACTCAGTCTCAAGTCCTTGAAACCGGAAACATAGCAGCTTTATCTCAGGCTATTTCTAGAAAGAAAGAGGAATAAAGGTGAAAGAAGAGTCTAAAGGGAAGTGATGAGTAGGTAAGGACCGACAAACATGCTTGTGGAAAGGGGTACACGTCCCCTCTTTGTTTTATTCTTGTGCTCCATTCTTATAGCCGTCTTTGCTCATGTTGCTGGGGCAGGATCTGACAATAAGGTGATTGTACTTAAAATTTCAGGATCCATCACCCCGGTTTCAGATGATATCATAGCTAATGCAATAGCGAAAGCTGAAAATGAAGGCTTTGAAGCTCTTGTAATTAGCCTTGACACACCTGGCGGAGGGCTGGAAGAAACAGAGGCAATCATAAAGAGAATTGGGAATACAACAGTTCCTGTTATCGGATATGTACCTGAGGGTGGAAAAGCTTGGTCAGCTGGCACTTTTATTCTGATGGGAACTGATATTGCTGCAATGGCTCCTTTCACTGTGATTGGTTCAGCGCAGCCAGTACATATATCAGCAGAGGGAACAAAACCCATAGAAGACGAAAAGATAATAAATGCCCTTATCAAATATTCGATCACAATCGCCAGTAAACACCTAAGAAATGAGACATTTGCAGAAGAAGTTATAACCAAAAACAAAAATCTTGACGCGCAAGAAGCACTAGAAGCAGGTGTAATAGAATATATAGCTCCGTCTATCTCTGATTTGTTGACCCAGATCAATGGGAAGGTTGTGAAAGGAAAGATTCTCAGAACTGAAAGCTTCAGCATTGAAAACTATGAACCTTCTCTTTCTCTAGCTTTCTTGGAGCTAATCTCAAATCCAATTCTCTCTTCTCTTCTCCTAATCATTGGGCTTTATGGGATCATCTTTGGGATTTCAAATCTTGGATCAGGGGTAGAAGTTTTTGGAATCGTTGCGATAGTACTTGGGTTGATAGGTACAGGGTTTAATATCAATGTGGGTGCAATCTTCCTTATAATTATAGGGATCGGGTTTCTGATCCTGGAAATTAAGATTCCAGGCTTCGGAATTCTCGGGTTTGCCGGTTTCATCAGTCTTATAATAGGTAGTGTACTCCTTGTACCTATGGGAGATGAACATATCTATACTCCCGAATTCAGGAGGCTTATGACTTTGACAGTTATCATCCCTACGATTGTCTTCGGATTTTTTCTTGTCTTCGCAATTTATAAAGTAACCGAGATTCAAAAGAAAAAACCAGTTATAGGGACAATCATCGGTGATACAGCCCGAACAATCGATCCTATGGGACCAGAAAAGTCAGGATTTGTTCGGTATAATGGAGAATACTGGCAAGCTAGATCTGAGGAAAAAATAGGAGTTAAAGAAAAAGTTGAAATAATTGGAAAAGAAAAGGAAGTACTTCTAGTAAAGAGAAAAAGCTAATACTTTCTTTATTTTCGTCAAATGCCCCACAGCTTGCTGCGGGATGAAACTTTGGGAACTTATAGAGTCGTAGGGAAAAATGGCGTGAATATTACTTTCTTGCTGTGTGGTGATCCAGTGCTGTCATTTCCGTAAAAGAAAATGACTATGTAAAAATCAAACCGAAGCTCGAAAATAGGGGTCAGGCTGTGTATAATTCCTCTATAAATTCGCAATAGGTTGAATTTTAATCCAGAAGCTCTACATTAATAATCCAATTAAAAGTATTTTGCGTTGGTTTGAACTTGAAAAGCGAAAAGATAAAAATTGCGATAGCAAATGTGTTAAAAAGATTGGACATTGCCTATGTAGATGATGACACATATAAACGGCTAGTCAATATCTGCTTCCAGTATGACTATATTGAAAGTGAACTTTTGGAACAACTGATTGAAGCTGAACTTATTCTACTGCTAGATAGGCGCAGTTTTTGAAAGCTTTTGAAACTGTTTTTTAATTTATTTTCTCTCTATTCTGTTACAGAATTTTTGTGTAAAAACATTTGTGTTTTCAATTTCCATATTTACAACTATCTTTTTTCCAGGTACCAAAAACATATAAATCTGCAGTCCTTTAAATCCTCGATTATGCCTTTAAAGGAAGGTTCTTATAAGCCCTATTCAAAAGTTACAATTGGCAGTATAATTTACGGTACAATAGGGGTTTTCCTAGATAAAGTTCAGAATATGTCCATTGAGTCCATGCTTTTCTCAAGGTTTTTTTAGCTTCTGCATGATTTTTATTTACCTGCTGTTTAGTAGAGGGCTGGGCCAGCTTAGACTTAGGAAAAATAGCAGGTACTTAGTGCTTCTAGGTCTTCTGAATGCAATTACAAGCGTATGCTACTTCTCCTCCATCAAATATAGCGGGATGTCCGTTGCAGTCCTTCTGCTTTATATAACTCCAGTATATGTTAATTTGCTTGCTCCTGCGATCCTTGGGGAACGAAATAGCAGAAAAAGCCTTTTCCCCCTCTCCTTGCAGCAGCAGGTGTTTTACTTATTGCTCGCCCGGGAGAATTTCTGATGAGCGTGGATACCGAGTCAAATTTTCAGACAGGCCTTATTTTTAGCCTATTTTCAGGGCTGTCACTAGGTACAACCATAATCCCGGTCCGTTACCTAAGATATGATTACACAGGGATAACTCAGACATTTTGGATGACTGAAATAAGTCTTCTCATTATGCTTCCGCCGGCATTTTTCACTCCTCTTCCACTTTTCTTTAAAAACATTAATACTATAATGATGTTCGTATTCACTATTACATTTGCTGCCGTTATCTATCTTAGAGGAGTCTCAGGAATCAGGGTACAAACAGGTAGCATTCTTGCTTTTTTAGAACCAGTATCAGGAATCTTCTTTGAATTACTATTCTAAAAAATCCAGTCTACATCTCCCCCTTTCTTGGCTGCGGTTTAATCCTCACAGCAGTTTATGTTGTAAGTAGAAGGGATCTGGGTAAATGAATGACATGTTTGATAGTTACTCTAAATTCTCTATTAATACATCAAAGATCTTTCTCCATCCTATACAATGTTTTTTTATAGTAATAATCTTCCTAAAACAATTGAATACATGGTACAATTCGTCATCTTGGGAAGTTTGATTGTGATATATTTTAGGTTCAAAATAGAGTATATCATCATAGCAGTAAACTATATTATGGATTTGGGAAAACAATGATCTAATGAATGAAAGAAGAGTCGAAAAAGGATCCGTGCAACTGGATATAGGCATAGTTCTATCAAGCGTTGGAGGAAACTCCAGTCATGATCGGAATCAATTNNCACGGTCTTGTTTCTTTGTTTGGCATCTATTGTGGACTCTATGTTGGATCATCGTATAATCTTTTTGAGACTATAGGACCAAATTTCGGTATTTGTTTGCTCATAGGGTACAATGGTTTCCTGACTGCAAAATTAGGCATTCATTTAAGAAGAACATTTGGTTTAGCTATACTAATTCCTATAGTTCCTATTTATGGCGCTACTGGAGCGAGCGTTTTAGCTGTATTGCCTGTTTCAGAAGGAACAACAGCTGCGGCAACTATTCCATTTATATTAGTGCCAGTAGCTTTTGCATACCAAGAAGAGATTTAAGAATTACGTTGGCGGGGAAAAGAAACTTTAATGAAATTGAGGTCTATATGTAAGGAAAACTATATTAACCACCAAATATAATGCAACATTGTTGTATTTGATATGCGTATATTAGTTTGATTATGAGTTTGGATATGTTTACTATGAATGATATTGCTAATGCAACTATTAGTTCCTCTACAAAAACGAGTAGATTAGACTTCAAGATTTATTATTTGTTAGAAATATTTTTGAGATCTTTTTATTATTTTATGATTTTTATATTCGATTTTCTTATTTTTAACTCTAAATCGTGCAAAACAATAAAATTTTAATTTTATTGAAATTAATTTCATTTGTATTCGGTTAAGATACCATCTATAAGAAGTGTGTTATTCCTGCTGTTTTTCTGAAAACCTATAAATGCAAATCAAGACAAATAGATTATTGCAGTAGTTATTTTAGCGTTAAAAGATTTCTTAACCAAATACAAATGGGGGTGACATGACGGAGACAGAGGAAAAAGATTGCTGTGAAAGAAAAGAGGAGATAAAAGACTCGTTGGAATCACTGCTTGAAGAAAAATCCCGAAATCAGGTTCGTTCGGATTATCGGCGCAGTTTGGGTAACGAATATCGCAGAAGATATATGGAATGATACTATGATACTTGCTTTTTATCTTTTTCGTTCTCTTTTTCATTTTATCTCAGCTAACTTTATCTACATTTTTTTTGTAATTATTAATTTTTGGGGAAACAATATCATTAGCCATCTTATTTGAAATTTAATCGGGAAAGAAATCTAGCTCTTTGAGCTCGATTGATATATATACTCAAAAATATTTTCAAAAAAAATAAAATATTTTAGTTGAGAATAATGCATAATTTCTACTTCAGGAGTCTACAATATTAAATTCTCTAGACATAATTACAAAAAATAGAATTAAGATGTATAGACGAAGTTTTTTTTCTTGTAAACTATTGAGGGAAAATTGTAAAAGAATAAGAATATTCATTTGGAACTACAGAAAATCGGAACTACTGATCTTGGATAAAATGTTATATAGGTATAAGTCATAAAAGCTTAAGGGTTGTTTATTTATCCAGGATGCTTTTATGAAATATATTTACCAGGACTCTACGGAACTGCCTGTACAGCGGGATTTCATTGAGGATCTGAAAACATTTTTAGATATTACTTCTAGGGTAATTCCTCTGGAGAATTCCATATTAGAAATTAAGTGCAAAAATAAAGAAGCTATCTATGAATTGAAAAGCAGAATACATGGAATTAATAATTTTGAAGAGAAACTCAACTTATTGATTAAGGGATTAGTGAACGAAGTAGATATTGATGACGTTGTACCCTGCGCCAATGCAATACTCCAAACCTGCAGTGAAAATTTTGGGAAAAAAAGGGAAGTACTCGAAGCAGAGTGCAGAAAAATAGAAAATGGAACTGCTCATGAATATAGGAAATTTGAAAGCAGAATCCTGGAGGTTCTTAACAGATTTCTAATCTCAGGAATCTACGGAGCTGAGAAGAGGTTTGAGCTTTCTCGCGGTGTAAATGGTGTTTCAGGGAAAATGGAAGGTTCTGTCTCAGGTCTTCAGTACTGTTATACACTTGGATTCGTGGAAGAGTCAATGACAGTAGATAAACTCATTGGAAATTTGAGCCTACCAAATTGGACACGTGCAGGTATCCTACGAAAAGAAGAAAAAATAAAAATGCAAGATCTTTCCGAGTTCCTTGTAAGTTTTCTAGAATACGACAGCCAGAAAAACATTTGCCTAATCCTTGAAAATAAAAAGGCAAATCGAAAATTCAGGATAGAGGGTAGCGAGTTAAAATATTTTGTATATGATGCTGATAAGGAAATTACCGCCGACAAAGAACTAGGGGTCTTTGTTGACATGACAAATTTAGCAAAAATCCCAGAAAAAGTCCAGGCTTATCTCAGGACAAATATCCGCACTTATATTCTTTCAAAAGTTTTGCTTGATGAAGAGGATGCTGTCTCAACCAATCAGATATTTGACTGTCTGAAAGTAATTGCTGAGCAATATGGTGTAATCTCCCAGGAATGTCTAGCAAAAGGACACAATAAAGAAGAGATAACCATCAAATTGGAAGAAACTGATGGGAAAAGGTCAGAAAAGTATCTCTCTAGGGCAGAGATTTACGCTCCACTCGCAGAGGTCGGAAGTGAAGGTATAGAGATTGCCGGAATACTTGGGGTAGATAGCAGAACTCAAATAAAAGATAGAAAATACTTGATTGTCTAGATATTTACTTTGCTTTTAATCATTCACTATAGGGGAATTACCTATCATAAACGGCTTTTTTATAGAGCAAAGCGTAAAATCACTTTCAGCCCAGTGGATGTAAGCTTCAACTTCAGCATTGGCTCAGTATGTGATTTTTGGCTGCTTCTTTGCTAAT
>PMJC01000006.1 GCA_003157235.1 Methanosarcina sp. | reverse complement strand
TGATTGAACTAGGTAATCAACAGGGTCAATTTTTTCTTCATTACTAAAATTTTCAAAGCCCACCCAAGCTCTGCCTGATCTAATTCTGAGCCGCCCATTATGTCTAAGAATAAAATCTTTCAAATAATAAAGACCATTCCCATTTCTCCCAATGGCACCCTGTGCTTTATGGGTAGCCTGGTCAATCAATAAGGAATCTATAACCATCTCTGGCTTGGTAAAGTAAGTTAGCAAAAAAGCATCTTCTTCTTTAGAGTAATCTTTCCCGTTTAGTAATTCCTTTTTATTGTTAAACGTCTCTCTTAATGATGTTGGGATACCTTTTCCGTTGTCGCAGATTACTAGAATTACATTCTTACTATCAGTTTTCATTGCAACATTAGTAAAAGTATTTTTCCCATGTATGAAAGAGTTCATTAGGCCTTCCTTGACCACTGCATCAACAAATTGAGTTGTTTCATTATCAGTCCAACCACAATAATTCCTTATAGTTACCCATGCTATACCCTTAAAATTTGTTATATATTTTAAAATGTCATTCCAATAGTTACCTGATTTTATAGATTCTATTTCAAGTAAATTATATGGTAATACATGTTCCTCACCTCGATCATCAATCGTTTTTCTACTTTCAGGAGGAATTGGTTTATAGAAAGATTCAGTAGGATGAATATATTTTAATTGATCAATATCCAACAAATTAACTGGGGAATCTACACACTCCTTTAAAGCATTAAAAAATTTCCATGTGTTTAAATAAGCCCAAATTAACTTACCACTGTGTTTTTCCGGATCAGGAAAAATTATTCTAATGTCATTTTCGCAAGTTTTTAGTCTATTTAAGTAAGATATAAACCAAAGCGCAGCATCTAATTCTATCCAGTTAATTTCTGAAAGATCAATAGTCACCGTTGTTCTTATTGGTTCTTCAAGAATTTTTATTTTAAGAATTTCATCAAAATGTTTCTGTTTAAGTTCTTTATCAATTTTGATGATGACCTGTTTTTCATCTATCACATTAATACTTACCATAATGCTTTAGAATTGAGAGATTAAATTTAAAACAGTATTTTTTATATCTTTTGATTCATAAATTGCTCGCCCTACAATAGCGTGCCAGTTTGCTCCTGCAGCAATTGCAGCTTCTGAAATGTTGCCACCCTGAGAAACAAATCCAGGGGAATAAAATATTGGAAAAACACCCAAGTTTACTAAAAGGCTCTTTATTTTAATTATAATATCTGGTTTATTGCCTGGAACTACAAAATCGATTACCCCATTTTTAGCGGAAAGAGTGTACATTTCTACAGGTGCATCGTCAGTAATATAACCACCATCCGAACTTACAAAACCTTTATGTGTCATATAACCACCACTAATAATCGGCAATCCTATCTCATTTGCATAATTAATCCAAGCTAATTGTGCAACCGGTCCAGATAACGGGAAAATAATTAAAGCATCTATACCCGATTCTTTTAATACTCTAATAAAATCTTTACCAGTATCAGGTATATCAGTTCCAGCCTTTTGATGATCATAAATTAAAGGCTTGTCTGTATATTTTCTAGCAATTTCTACTATTTTCGGTATACTATATTTGAGACCGAGGACGGCGCTAATTTTGTATGCTCCAATTTTAGAAATGCTTTGTGTTTCTCGTACAATCTCTTCAAAACGTGATAATTCAGTAACATCACAAGCAGGAATTATGCTTTGAGGAACCTTGATAATAAGATTTGCCATTTGTTGTTGGTTACAGTATTACAAAAATAGAATATCTTTTGGATATATTAAATCAAACAGAATAAACAATTTTACAAATTAATTGTAAAATATTTCTGACACTTATTCCATTTGTCGTCCGTGAAGTGAACTTGTTGTCCACTTACTTGAATTCTTCCATCCAGTTGCAATCTTGGCACTTCACAAAATAGTATATATCATCTATAAGGTGATAAGCAGAATCCTCACTCCATACAAGCTTTTCTGACCCGCATGAAGGGCAAAACGCCCATGGACGAGAAATGTCTGTTGTCCTTACTGCTTTATTTGCTCCCTGAATAAGTGCCTTCATAAAGAGTGGTTCAGGGGATGAATCGTATATTTCACTGTAAGGCATCACTTCCGTAATTGTCCACCAAATATCAAGCAGGTTTTGAAGTTTATCAAGATCCAATGCCCATGAAGCCACCCGAATACTGAGTGTCTCCCCGTTTCGCTCAGAGCTCTCGCAGGGTACAACTAAGGTCAGCCCTTTGGCTCTTAAGGTGCTCAACAATCTGTACTCAAGCCAATCACATAATTGTGAGTATATAATCGGAGTCCCGTTAGGTAATTTCCCTGAAGCTTGTAGCACAATGACATTAACGGAGAAGCCTATTATGAGTGGTTCAGAAATAGGAAGAACATTATCGCTTTTTTGAATTGGAAGCAAACGAATCACTTCTTCCCTTGAAAGCAGCCCTCTTTCAATTCGATCTGCAATAGTCAAGAGTATTCGCTCATTCGTGGACTGGACAGTTATCCTTTCCATCTCTTCTTTGACACGAGAAAGTCTGTCCCGTGCAAGTTCAATGTAGTAACGCATGGAAGAATCGGAGAATACAAGATCAGACTTACGTCGATTGCATTGGTTGTGAGTAGGAACTAAATTATCTAGTGAGTGTAGATCAAAATCAGTAGGTAATCCGAGATGGGAGATTATTGATTGGAATTTGTTAATATCATTTAGAAGCGATTCAGGAAGTAGGTGATCAATTTCGAGTTCTACAAAGGTAATTGGTATCTGACAATAGAAACAGCGGCATTCTTATTCTCTCCATAAGCCTGCTCTTATTCGTACACTAATTTCTTGAGTACTCATTTTGAGATTCAGATTTTATTACTGTTTTTTTTCATAATTTTTTCAACTTCACAGATATTTTTTTGCGCTTCACTGAAATATTCAGTTTTTAATTCAATCCCAATATATTTTCTCTTGTGTAATAGAGCGGCAACTGCTGTTGTTCCGGAACCAAGAAAAGGATCAAGCACAGCATCATTTTCCTTTGAGAAAAGTCTTATAAACCAAGTCGGAAGTTCAAGTGGAAAAATTGCACTATGGTTTTTATGGGAGGTATCGGCAGCTGTTTCTACGACATTTCCTAGATATAACCTATGTTCTTCTTCAAAAACAAGAACATTATGAGGGTATACTTTTTTCTTATTAAGCCAATTTGACACATTTCTGCCGAGATGTGTATTGTTTTTTGAAATATGCCTTATAAAATCGTTTTCGCTCATGGATTTAAATCTTTTTTCGGCCCAGTCACCAATTGGAACTTTTACAGCATCTTGATACATGGCAAAATCTTTCTTTTTGGTGAAATGTAAACAACGCTCCCAAGAATCTCTGAATCGGTTGGGCCATTTACCAGGGAAAGAATTTTTCTTGTACCAACAATATTCTTCAATCCAAAACCAACCCTGTTTTTTCATCTCAAGAATCAATTCCAACACGTATGTTTCTCTTTCTCCATTACTTGGATGTTCTTTGATATTAAGAATAAATGAACCATTGTCTTTCAGAATTCTTATCAGTTGGTCAGATATAGGCAAAAACCATTCAACGTACTTATCCGAGTTGACCCCTTGGTATGAGTTCTTTCTCTTATCTGCGTATGGAGGAGAGGTTACAATTAAGTTTATACTCTTGTCCGGGAAAAGACTTTTGTCTGCCAACAAAATGCTGCAATCTCCTTTATAAATTATATTTAGTTCTTTCGGTTTCATTCAATTTCACTAATCAAGTTTATACCACATTAATTCCTCAATACTCTCTTCATTCAATTCGATCTCTGCAATTTCACTAACAAGGTATTTATTAACTTCCATTGATAAAAAAGCATGTTTGGGAATAACAAATCCGGGATTTTGAATCATTATTGGAATAGATTCACTTGGATTGTTTTCTTTAAAGTTTTTCATCATATAAATCCAATACTTATTCTTTTTCTTACGAGCAACTTCGATTTCATTGTTCGTCCAATAAAATCGAATCTCATCTCCGGTTGAGGCTTTTACTTCAATGAATCTATTTGGGAATATGTCGTCATTTGTTCCATCAAAAGATTCAACATCGTATCCAGCAGCTGTGTTTATGGTACTAATTCTTTTTACCAGCTCTGCTT